>JAKZYK010000113.1:0-17964 GCA_047514485.1 Gammaproteobacteria bacterium | reverse complement strand
AAGTATTCCCAAGGCACGCATGGCCGAACGTATGGAAACCAGTCGCTCGCAACTTGATCGGCTGCTTGATCCGGAGAATGAACGCGTGACGCTGCATACATTGAAGCGTGCTGCGGTTGCCGTTGGGATGCGGCTTGAACTCGAGCTCCGCCAATCTTAGAGCAATGCACACCCCTGCGCGCGGCCGATACCCCGGAAAGCATCTCCGGGGTGCGGCCGGTCGGAGTGCGTACGCCGTCGTGGGATTCCAGCCAGCACACCCTCGCGATCAGCCGCGAGATGGGGCTGCTCTACGATTCCTCCCTGATGGCGGGCGATGACCCCTACGAGCATCTCGATGAGGGCGGGCCGACGGGTATCGTGGAGCTCCCCGTCGAGTGGATCCGGGACGATGCGGTCTACTTCTACATGGACCGGTTCTCCTCTCTCCGACCCTACACCCCGCCGTCTGCGGTGCTGGAGATCTTCAAGCGCGAGTTTGACGGGGCGTACCGGGAGCGGGGGGCTTTTCCTTCTGACCATGCACCCGCACATCATCGGACACCGCTCTCGATTGTCCCTGGTGGAAGAGTTCGTCGAGTACATCCGCGGCCACGACGGCGTGTGGTTCGCGACCCACGAGGAAGTTGCACGATACTGTCTCGCCGCCTCTTGATGAACCATTGAACAAGTACCATCATAGGACCGTTCAACAGGTCACTTTCAGGTACGCAGACCATGACCATCAAGTTCTCACAGGATGTCGTGCCACTGACGGATCTGAAGATCAATCCCGGACGTGTGGTGAAGCATGCTGCCGAGTCGCACCGTCCGGTTCTGCTGACCCGCCGCGGGCGCGGTATCGCGGTCATGCAGTCGGTCGCCGACTACGAGGCGGCCGAAGAGGAGCGCGCCTTCAGCGCGCCGTCGTCGAGGGATTGGCCGACCTGGAGAGGGGGCAGGAAGTGTCACTGCTCGAGGCCAAGGCCCGTCTCGGCATCGAATAGCGCGTGCCCGCGAAGATTCGATTCACCGAGTCCGCGTTGGGAGATCTTGAAGGCATCCGAGCGTGGTATGCCGAACAAGGTGTGGCGGATGTGGGTGCCCGTCTCGTCGGCGACATCGTCGGGCGCATCGAGCATCTGGCGGACCATCCCGACATGGGGCGCGTGGTCCCGGAATTCGGTCAGAGCTCTCTGCGGGAACTGATTCATCCTCCATTCCGGATCGTCTATCGGCGCGATTTGGGCGTCGTGCGGGTTGTGCGCGTATGGTGCGGCGAACGCTGGCTTCGCCTGGCGGTAAATGAAGACGGCGCGTCTTGATTGGCACTACCTCCCATCCGTTGACGCCCGTCCCCATCCGTGGACGAGCGCAATCCCGCTACTCTCGATTCAGCCCGTCCCTTGGGGCGGTCCGTATCGAGCGAACGCACCCTTGTACGTCTTCGGTCGCGGCGGTGCGTAGCCGCTTCGCTTCGATGTCGTGACTCCGAGGACCGCGAGACCTTCGACGATCTTTACCGCCGCGGTCACGCCCTCTACCACCGGCACCGCCAGCTCCTCGGAGAGCGATCGGGCCATGTCCACCATGCCCGCGCAGCCGAGCACGATGGACTCGCAGCCGTCCTCGTCGAGCGCACGGCGCACTTCGGCTCGTAGCTGGTCGTGGGCGCCGGACGCAGGGTCCTCGAGCGCGAGGACCGGAATCTCGGAGGCGCGGACCTTGCGGCACAGAATTCCGTACCCGTAGCGCCGCGCGAGATGCTCCAGCGCCGGCAGGGATCGGCCCAGTGTGGTCACCACGGTGAAGCTGCCGGAGATGATGGACGCGACCTGCATCGCGGCCTGGCAGATACCGATCACGGGGGCGGAGGTCACGCAACGCGCCGCGTCGACCCCGGTGTCGTCGAAACAGCCGACCACGACCCCGGCGGCGTCCGGATGCGCCTTCACCGCGTCCAGCATCGCCGGGACCGAGAACACTTCGTCGTAGTACCCCTCGATGCTCTCCGGTCCGTACTCGGCGGTGACGGCGACGATCTCCGTCCCCTGAGAGGCAACGGCGCACGCGGCCTCGTGCATCTTGGCGGTCATCGAGGCCGTGGTGTTGGGATTGACGAGGAGCACCTTCATCGCGCGTATCGTCCCCCGTTGTCGCAGAGGATGGAAGCGTCAGACACGAGCAACTCTTCGCCAGCGCTCACCGGAACCCGCCGAGAAGAGACTTCCGCCTACACCATCCCCGCACCGGCGTCCGTCCCGTGCCTCATGCGCCGGCGTCGCAGCAGCGTGATGAAGACGAGGCTGAGCAGGATGACGAGAAACGACACCCCGGTCGTCACCGTGCCCAGCGCGTAGAGCACCGGAGTGGTCGCGTTGGTGGTCATCCCGAAGATCTCGAGCGGCAGGGTGTTGTGCACGCCGGCCGCGAGCAGGGGGCGCGCGAATTCGTCGAACGACAGCGTGAATCCGAACAGACCGACCCCTACCAGGCTCGGACCGATGAGCGGCAGTACCACGTACCGGAATACCTGCCAGGGCCGCGCGCCCAGATCGCGCGCCGCTTCCTCGTAGGACGGGTCGAACCGGTTGAACACCGCGAACATGATGAGCAGCCCGAACGGCAGCGTCCACGTCAGACGGTGCGCCACGCGCCCGCGCCCGCATCGTAGGCGGCTTCGATGACCGACGGATCGATGCGCATCATCGAGTTGAAGATCGGCACGACCATGAACAGCGTGTAGCGGTGCACGAACGCGAGCACCACGGAGAAATCCGAGAACAGCAGCCACTCGACCGGCTCATCGACCAGACCCAGCGCGAGCAATCCCTTGTTGACCAGGCCGTGGCGGCCGAGCACCGGGATCCAGGCGATTATCCGGATGATGTTTGAGGTCCAGAACGGGATGGTGCAGAGCAGAAACAGGACGATCTGCCACTTCAGATCGTGAACGTGAAAGGCGTGAAAGTACGCGACGGTGAACCCGATGAGAAACGTGAAGATCCACGTCGACAGAGCGAATTTGAAGGTCGCGAGGTAGATCGTAAATGGGTCACGTGGACGAAGGTGATCCCGAGGTCGCGCTGCAACCGTCGAAGCTCGCCGCGCATGCGTACACGAAGGAAGGGATCCAGGGCAGAGAGCGGCTCGTCGAGCAGGAGCACCGAGGGGTTGGTGACGAGCGCGCGGGCGAGCGCGACGCGCTGCTGCTGCCCGCCGGAGAGATGCGAGGGCATGCGCCGCATGTACTCGATAACGGCGCATGTTGCCATGATGCGGCAAAATCTGCATATATTAGGAGCGCATCCGGGGCATGCGGGCCAGCGAGCCCCTGCCGCCCGGATGTGCACACCACGCACCGCCGAACCATTCGATCACCGCGCAGCCGACACGCCCCGCCATGGCCACAGATCCGACCCCGTATCCAAGAGACATGCGCGGCTACGGCCGCATCCCACCCGATCCACGCTGGCCGAACCGCGCTCGGATCGCACTCCAGTTCGTCATCAACTACGAGGAGGGCGCGGAGAATTGCGTGCTGCACGGCGACGATGCGTCGGAGGCGTTTCTCTCCGAGATCGTCGGGGCGCAGCCGCTGCCCGGGGTGCGTCACATGAATATGGAGTCGATCTACGAATACGGCTCCCGGGCCGGGTTCTGGCGGCTGTGGCGGATGTTCACGGGGTGCGGCATGCCGGTCACCGTCTACGGGGTGGCGATGGCGCTGGAGCGCAACCCCGAGGCGGTGGCGGCGATGCTGGAGGCGGACTGGGAGATCGCAAGCCACGGCCTGCGCTGGATCGACTACCAGTTCGTGCCCCTGGAGGTCGAACGCTCGCATTTCGAGGAGGCCATCGAGATCCATACCCGGGTGACCGGTAAGCGGCCGCTCGGGTGGTACACGGGTCGGACCAGCCCGAACACGCGAGACCTCGTCAAGGCCGACGGTGGTTTCCTCTACGACTCCGATTCCTACGCGGACGATCTGCCGTACTGGGAAGATGCCCCGCACGGGCCGCACCTCGTCGTTCCGTATACCCTGGACGCGAACGATATGCGCTTCGCCACCGCGCAGGGGTTCAACTCCGGAGATCAGTTCTACGCCTATCTGCGCGACAGCTTCGACACGCTGTACCGCGAGGGGGCGGAGAGTCCGAAGATGATGTCGGTGGGGCTCCATTGCCGGCTCACGGGACGGCCCGGCCGCGCCGCGGCACTCGGCCGGTTCCTCGACCACGTGGCCGGGCACGAGGATGTATGGGTAGTCCGGCGCATCGATATCGCGCGCCACTGGCACGCGCACTTCAAGCCTTCATGAGGCGGCGTCGAGTCGGCCCGTGGCGCATGACGCACGCGCTGCCTTGAATGGCAAACATGAAGAGCGACCTCTCCCGATCATCGTTGCGTCGACACCGATGTACCGAACCACTACAGCCGGACCGGTGCATGCCCGTCCATCGGAACCACCCACCCGCGGCGAGTCGTCGTCGACGTTCGGACCGCCTCGAGGATCCCTCATGAACAACGCATTCGAGCCACTGAACCCCCCGCCGCGCCGGCTGATGGGCCCCGGCCCGGTGGATGTCGATCCCCGCGTCCTTCAGGCGATGTCGCTGCCGCTGCTCGGGCAGTTCGACCCGCACTTCACCGGGTACATGAACGAGGTGATGGCGCTCTACCGGGAAGTGTTCCGCACCACCAACCGGCGGACCTTCCTGGTCGACGGGACCGCCCGCGCGGGCATCGAGGCGGTCCTGGCGTCCGTGCTCATCCCCGGTGACCGGGTGCTCGTCCCGATCTTCGGGCGGTTCGGCCATTTGCTGTGCGAGATCGCCCACCGCTGCCGCGCCGACGTCGTCGCCATCGAGACCGCTTGGGGCACCGTGTTCGACCCGCAGCAGATCGAGGACGCGGTGAAGCGGCATCGCCCGAAGATCGTCGCCGTCGTGCAGGGGGATACATCGACCACCATGGCACAACCCCTCGACGCCATCGGACGGATCTGCCGCGAGCACGATGCACTGATCTACGTCGATGCGACCGCGTCGGTGGCCGGCATGCCGCTGGAGACGGACGCCTGGCGGCTCGATGCGGTATCCGCGGGCTTGCAGAAGTGCCTGTCCGGCCCGCCGGGGAGTGCGCCGGTGACCTTCAACGATCGTGTGGAAGCGGTCGTGCGCTCGCGCAAGCACGTCGAGCAAGGCATCCGCCCGGAGGGCTACGAAGAAGGCGCCGGCCGGATCATCCAGTCGAACTACTTCGACCTGTCGATGCTGATGGACTACTGGAGCGAGTCGCGGCTGAACCACCACACCGAGGCGACCTCGATGCTCTACGCGGCGCGGGAATGCGCTCGCCTCGTCGTCGCCGAGGGACTCGAACACCGGTTCGACCGGCACGCCCGCGCGAGCCGCGCGATGACCGCCGGCCTGCGGGCGATGGATCTCGTGCTGTTCGGGGACCAGAAGCACAAGATGCCGAACGTCACCGGTGTGTACATCCCCGACGGCGTGCCCGGGGAGGGCGTGCGCGAAGCGCTGCTCAATGACTTCGGCCTGGAGATCGGGACGTCGTTCGGCCCGCTGCACGGCAGAATCTGGCGGATCGGCACCATGGGATACGGATGCCGCCGAGACAACGTGATGACCTGCCTCGCAGCGCTCGAGGTGACGTTGCGCCGGTTCGGCCACGCGAGCGCGCCGGGCGCCGGAGTGGAAGCGGCGCTCGCGGCGTGGGACAGCGGATAGGCCGTCCGCCGGAGCGCCCTGTGCAGGCGCAGGCGGCCGGGCAGTCATTGCGTGGAGTGGTTTCCGATCCCGTGGCGAAGCGCGTACATTCCCCGCCCGGGCGAAACTCGTAATCTCCGGCCGGCCGGAGCTTCCGTGAAGGCATGCTCGGACAGCTCACGCGGATGCGTCGCGGTACACCGCTGGCGTGTCGAGTTCCGGCCAGCCGGACTCGTTCGTCCAGTCCATTGAAGAGTGTCGATGCCGGATCCATGAGAGGCGAATCATGACGATCGGAAAGCGATTGGAAGGCAAGGTGGCGATGATTACCGGAGGGGCGTCCGGGATCGGAGCGGAGAGCGCTCGAGTGTTCGCCAAGCACGGAGCAGGAGTGGCGCTCGCGGACGTCAACGACAACCTCGGCCGACAGGTGGCCGATGAGATCTCTGCCGCTGGCGGCTCGGCGCTCTACGTGCGTCTCGACACGGCGGTAGAGGACGAGTGGCGCGAAGCGATGGAGGCGGTGCTGGGACGATTCGGTCGGCTCGACGTCATGCTGAACGCGGCCGGAGTGTCCGGACGGCGCCCCGACGGCGCCACCGCGCCGCTCATCGCAGATGCGGACCTCGAGAACTGGAATCACGTCATGGCCGTCAACGCGACCGGGGTCTTCCTCGGCACCAAGTACGCGATCGGGCCGATGCAGGCGGCGGGCGGCGGCTCGATCATCAACATCTCGTCGATCTACGGGATCGTCGGATCCACGAACAACGCCGCCTATCACGCATCCAAGGGCGCGGTGCGGACGTTCACCAAGTCCGCGGCGGCGCAATACGCCACGCAGGGGATCCGGGTCAATTCGGTCCATCCCGGCTTCGTGGACAGCCCCATGACGCAGGCGGTCCACGACGACCCGGAACGGGCGCAGCCGCGGCTCGCGCAGACCCCGGCCGGGCGGTTCGGGCAGCCGATCGACATCGCCTACGGCTGTCTCTTCCTCGCCTCCGACGAGTCGACGTGGATGACCGGCGCAGAGCTCGTGATCGATGGCGGCATGACTGCCGTGTAATGCCTGGTTTTTTCCGTCTCACCACTCTGTAGCACCAGAGCGGTTTCAGGCGGACGCCGTCACCCGCTGGGTGAGGTCCAGCAGCGCGATGTCGCTGTCTCGCGGGCCGACCAGGGACAGGCCCAGAGGCAGGCCGTCGAGGGAGCCGAGCGGCAGGCTGATCTGCGGCAGGCCGCCGAGCCCGGCGATGCACAGCAGACACATGGCCTGATGGCGGAACCGGAACTCGAGGTCGTCGGTCGGAGTGTTCTTGTGGGGCGCAACCCGTGGTGAGGTCGGCAGGCAGAGGATGTCGCCCGGTTCCAACAGATCGGACAGGCGGGATCGGATCGCCGCGTGCTCGGCGTTCGCCGCGGTGACCCTGTCCGGCGTTACCCTGGACGCCCAGTCGAGCCGGTCTCGCACCCCTCGCCCGAACGCCGGCCGGGTCGCCTCGATCCAGGCGCCGTGATTGCTCCAGATCTCGGCTGCCTGCAGCACCCGGAACGTCTCGAACCAGACCGGCAGACCGACCGGGCTGACGGTGATCTCGCTGGTCGTGCCCACTGCCTTCGCCAGCGTATCGACGGCGTCCCCGAGCGCGGCTGCGACCGCCGGATCGACCAGATCGAAAGCGTCACGGGCGATCCGCAGGCGCCGCACCGGGGAAGCTCCTGCGCCGCCGGCGAGCAGAACCCGGCCGACCCGCATCAGCATGCCGGCATCGCGCGCGAACCACCCTACCGCGTCGAAGCTCGGGCCGAACGGAATCACACCCGCCACCGGGACCCGGCCATGGGTCGGCCGCATACCGAAGATTCCGCAATAGCTCGCGGGCAGGCGCACGGAGCCGCCGCAATCGGTGCCAAGTGCAAAGTCCACCAGCGCGCCGGCCACGGCGGAGACCGACCCGTTGGATGAGCCGCCGGGGATACGGTCCGGAGCGCGCGGATTGACCGGGGTGCCGTAATGGGGGTTCTCGCCGGTCAGACTGTAGGCAAGCTCGTCCGTCAGGGTACGGCCCACCATGGTCGCGCCGGCATCGAGCAGGGCCTGTACCGCGGCCGAGGTCTCGCTCGCCGGCGGGTGCGTGCGCAGCCAGTCGGGATGGCCGAAGCCGGTACGGTGCCCGGCGATTTGAAAGACATCCTTGGCGGCGAAGGAGAGCCCGGCCAGAGGACCGTTCTCGGCGCCGGCCAATGCAGCATGATTGTCGCGGCAGAAGGCGCCCAGCGGATCATCGGGGGGCGTCGCCGATGGCGCCGTCGAGAGGTCACTCACGCCGTACCCCCCCATTCATGGCGCGATGTCCGATTTTCTCGGACATTCCCGCGGCACAGAATGTGAGAACCCCGCACCGTTTCGTCCGGAACGAAACGGGATGCACCCGGTACGCCGGGAGGGCGAGATACAAGGACGTATTTCATCCAATCGTCGGGAGATCGCATTGTCGGGCTCCGACTCTGAAGACCTCCGGAGCCGGAGGTCTTTGGGGTTCTCCTACATAGGCCGGTTGAGCTCGGCGGGCTGCCGGGTGAAGGTGACGCGGCCACGCTTGAAGCCCCAGAGCGGTTGTGCCAGCTCGGCCACCGCGCTCGCCCGATCCTGGCAATCGATCACCACGAGGTCGGCCGATTTACCCACCGCGAGTCCATAGTCGTCGAGCCGTAGAAGCTCGGCTGAGCGGCGAGTGACCATCTCGTAGCACTCGACGATATCGTCTCGGGCGCCCACGTGGCAGATGTTGGCGTAGAGATTCGCCATGCGGATCAGCGAGCAGTCGCCGAAGGGCGTGAACGGGTTGAGCACGTTGTTGGTCGACAGTGAGCAGTTGACCCCGGCTTGGCGCAGCTTGTGGACCGCGGTGACCCCCCGCATGACGCTGTGGTCCATGTGCCGGCCCATCAGGAACAGATCGGTGGAGGGCAGCACCGTGAGCGCGACGCCGGCATCGGCCATGCGTTTCGCCGCGCCGGCGAAGCGCGCCGGATCGGCGGCCGAGAGCTTGGTGACGTGGCCGATGGCGACCCGGCCGCCGTAGCCGAAACGGTCCGTCAGCTCGCAGACGTAGTCGAGGTCCAGGGCTTCGGCGTCGGGCCCGAAATCGAGATGCATGTCGATATCGATGTCGAACTCCCGCGCCATCTCGAAGATGCGGTCGATCTGGCCGTGCGGGTTGCTGTCGGTATAGGGCGCCGCACCGACGACCGAGCCGCCCTTTCCGAGCGCGTCGACCATGAGCTCGTCGGTGCCCGGATTGTTGAGCAGCCCGTCCTGCGGAAAAATACAGATCTCGATGTCGATGGCCCACCTGTACTCGGCGACGAGAAGCAGCATGCCTTCCAGGCTGCGCAGACCGACGACGGGGTCGACCTCGAGGTGGGTGCGCATGTGAGTGGTGCCATTGAGGATGCATTTCTCGAGCGTCTTCTTCCCGCGCTCGTAGACATCCTCCGGTGTGAACTCCTTCTTGACCCGGACCACCTCGCCGATGGCCTCCTCGAGGTCGCCGCGTTCCGATCGGCAACGATCGAGGATGCAGGACTTGTCCAGATGAATATGGGTCTCGATGAAGCCCGGGGTGACCAGCCGGCCGCCGACATCAATCTCCTCGCCCTCCGCCGCGAGGCTGGGTTCGATGACCGCGATGCGGCCGCCGTCGATGCCGATATCCACCAGAGGCCGGTCCGTACCGTCCTCGACCCGGGCGTTGCGCACAATGGTGTCCATATCATTCTCCGTTCGGGGTGGTCTGTCGTCGGATCATGCATTTTGAGCGGCTTCGCTCCCCTCGCTACTGCCGAGATCGCCCAGGTAGGCCCGTTCGAGCGCCGGCGCGCTGAGGATCTCCTTGGCCGTGCCCTCATGCACCATGCGGCCCGACTCGATCACGTAGCCGCGGTCCGCGACCGAGAGCGCCAGCGCCGCCATCTGGTCCACCAGCAGGATGGTGATGCCTTCGTCGCGCAGCTCCGCCAGCACGGTGTACAGATCGTTGACCAGGGCGGGTGCGAGGCCGAGGGATGGTTCATCGAGCATCAGGATTTTCGGCCTGGCGACCAGGCCGCGGGCGATCGCAAGCATCTGCTGCTCACCGCCCGACAGCAGACCGGCACGGCTATCGCGGCGTGCCCTGAGCGCGGGGAACCGATTCAGCATGCGTTCGATCTCGATCCCGGCCTCGAAACCCGGCTGCGCGAATCCGCCGAGTGCGATGTTGTCGGCGACGCTCAGCTCGGGGAACACCTGCCGGCCCTCGGGGATCAGGACCAGCCCGTCGCCGGCGATGCGGTGGGCGGAGAGCGCCGCCACGTTCCTTCCCCGCAGCAGCACCTCGCCGTCGACCGGACGGTGCAGGCCGCTAATGGCCCGCATGAGGGTGGATTTGCCGGCGCCGTTGGCGCCGAGCACCGCGACGAATTCGCCGTCGCGGACCGCGAAATCGATCCCGTGCAGCACCGGCGCCGCGCCGTACCCGGCCGCCAGCCCACCGACAGCCAGCACGTCTTCCTCGGCCGGCCGCCAGCCCGGCGCCCGTCCGGCGCCCTCGCTCTCTTCCTTGCCGAGATACGCCTTCAGCACCGCGGAGTCCGTCCGTACGTCGGCCGGTGCGCCATCGGCGATGGCGCGGCCCGCGTCGAGCACCACGACGTGATCGGAGACACCCATCACGAGGTTCATGTCGTGCTCGACCAGGATGACGACGATCCCGGCCGCCGCGATACGCCGCAGCAGTACGCCGACCCGTTCGGTGTCCGCATGAGACAGACCCGCCGCCGGCTCGTCCAGCATCAACACCCGCGGCCGGGTCGCCAATGCCCGGGCGATCTCCACCAGCCGCTTGTCGACATGGGGCAGAGCGCCGGCGGGTTGATGGATCGCCCCCTCGTAGCCGACGAAGGCGAGCAGGCCCTGCGCCGTCTCGTGCAGTGGCTCGTCGCGGCGGCGCCCGAACAAGGCCGCGCCGATGGAGCCGAGCCGGCCGCCCCGGAGCGCCACCAGCAGATTGTCCAGCACCGACATCTGCGGGAAGAGCTGGGTGGTCTGGTAGGTCCGTCCGATGCCGGCCCGGGCCACGACATGGGAAGGCAGACCGGCCAAGTCCCGTTCGCCCAGCAGTATCCGCCCGGAATCCGGTTTGTAGAATCCCCCCATGAGGTTCAGCAGGGTGGTCTTGCCGGCGCCGTTGGGGCCGATAATGCTCGTCACCTCCCCTGCACGGGCGGTGAGCCCGACCCCGGTGACGGCTTGAACGCCGCCGAAGGCGATCCGCAGATCTTCGATGTGAAGCGTCTCGCCGGTCCGTCCCTCGGTGAGGAAGGCCGCGATGTCGAGCCCGGTGGGACGCACCGCGCGCATGTCCGGCCTGGCGGTGAATCGGCCGATCGCACCGACGACCCCCTCCGGCGCCAGCCAGAGCACGACCAGCAGCAGCGCACCGACGAACAGCAGGCGGTACTGGGCCAGAGAAGACAGGAATTCGGGCAACAGGACGACGACGACGGCCCCGATCAATGGGCCGAGGACCGTGCCCGACCCGCCGATCATCACTACCAGCAGGAACAGGATGGATTGGAAGAACGGGAAGGATTCCGGGCTGATGAAGTTGGTCATCGACGCGAAGACCGCGCCCGCCAGACCGGCCAGGACCGCCGACAGCGCGAAGGCCGCGGTGCGGATCCAGACCAGGTTGAGCCCGAGGGACTGGCCGGCAATCTCGGAATCGCGCACCGCGCGCATGGCGAGACCCCACGGGCTCGCCTTCAGTCTGGCGAACAGGACGATCGCCACGGTCGTGAAGGCGACGACGAACAGGGCGATGTCGCGCTCGTCGAAGGAATGTCCGAAGGCGCTGGGGGTGGGAATGTTCATGATCCCGTTCCAGCCGCCCGTCACCTCTCTCCACTCCGCCGCGCTCTGCTCGACCACGAAGCCGAACGCGATGGTGACCATGGCGAGATAGGGTCCGGTCACCCGCAGTGCCGGAATGGCAAGCAGTACCCCGGCCGCGCCGGCAACGGCCCCCGCCAGGAGAAAGGCGGGCCAGAAGCTCCAGCCGTAGGTCACGGTCAGGATCGAGGCGACGTAGGCGCCGATGGCGTAAAAGCCGACATGGCCGAGGGAGATCTGACCGGTCAGGCCGAGCATGATGTTCAGGCCGACGCCGACCACCGCGGTGAGGCCGAGGAGAGCGATGATGTAGAGCTGATAGCCATCGGCGAAGAAAATCGCCGGCACGGTGAGCGCCAGCGCGGCCGCTGCGCCGAGCACGGGCGCGGTTTTCATACCTTCTTCACCTCGGCTCGACCGAACAGGCCGTGCGGCATCACGGCGAGGGCGATGATGACCAGCGCGAAGGTGACGATCTGCGTATGGGTGGAGCCGAACAGGGCGGTGATCAGCGCCTCGGCGAGGCCGTAGAGGAGGCCGGCCACCACCACACCCCAGGCGTTGGTGATGCCGCCGAGGATGGCGACGGCGAATGCCTTGATGCCGAACAACGTGCCCATGGACGACGAGATCGTGAACAGCGGTGCGATCAGGATGCCGGCGACGCCGGCAAAGAGGCCGGAGAGCGCGAAGGTGACCACGATCGCGGCGGTCACGTTGATCCCCATCAACCGCGCCGCGTCGGGGTTCTGAACCACGGCCAGGAGCGCCTTGCCGTACCGGCTGCGGCGGGAGAACTGGTGCAGCGCCACCGCCATCAGTAGCCCCACCACCGGGATCACGATCTGCAGGAGCTGGACCTTGATGCCCGCGACGAGGAAGAACTCCGTCGTCAGCGCCGACGGCGGCATGCCGCGGGGGTCCTTGCCGAAGGTGAAGAGCACGACGTTGTCCAGCACGACCCCGAGGGCCACCGTCGCCATGAGCCAGGAGCTGGAGCCCCGCACCGCGAAAGGCCGCACCGCGACCCGTTCAACGATGGCGCCCCACAGCGCGCAGAGCGCCAACGCCAGCAGCACCGCCGTCCACATTGGCCAACCAAGGGTGACGCCGAAGGTGAAGCACAGGACCGCGCCGAGCATCATGGCGCTGCCCTGGGCGAAGTTCACGGTGTTGGAGACGGAGTAAGTGACGTAGAAGCCGAGCGCCAGCAGCCCGTACATGCTGCCGAGCCCGAGTCCCGTGATGAGGGCGGAGGGGATGAGCATCCGACCGATCGTGTCCTGTCCGCCGCGTCGGGCCGGTGCGTCCGGCCCGCTTGCATGCCCGCCCGCGGGTCCGTAGCCGGATCCGCGGGCGGGGCCCGGTACGACCGTCTACTCGACCGGCGTGATCGTGTTGCCCTCGTAGTGGACCATGATGTAGTCGGCCGGTCCGAGCGCATCGTGATTGCCGGGCGAGAACGGGTTGTCGTAGGTCTTGATGAGTCCGTCATGCGTCCCGATTTCGTACATCGCCTTGCGGATCGCGTCTCCGTCGGTGCTGCCGGCCTTGTCGATCCCCCTGGCCATGAGGTACATGGCGTCATAGGCATTGGCCGTGCCGACCGGTGAAAAGACATCCTCCGGTCCCTTGATCTCCGGGTACTTCTTCATGAGCGACGCCAGCACCCTTTCGCCGGCGGGACTCTGCTTGCCGAAGAAGCTGTAGGTCTGAACGAAGTGCGCGTCGCCCGCCGTCGGTCCGGCGAGCTCCGGGAAACGCCCGCCCGAAATGCCCCAATGCGAGACCACCGGAACCGACCATCCCATGCGCTCGCGGGACTTCATCATCTGCGCTCCCGGCGGCGCGTTCACGACCAGGATGATGGCATCCGCCTCGGCATTCTTCAGGCGCGTGAGCTGCGGCACCATGTCGACATCGTTGTTCTCGAACTTCTCGATGCCGACGATCTCGATGTCGTCGTTCCCGGCGTCCGCGGCCACGAGACCCTTCTCGTTGGACTCGCCCCACGGGTTGTTGATCAACATGAGGCCGGCTTTCTTCGCGCCGAATTTCCTGTTGGCATGATCCAGCAGCCTGATGTCGACCAGGGCGTCCACGGCGGAGACCCGGAAGACGTAATTGGGATCCGCATTGTTGCGGGTGATCGGGGTGGCCGCCGCCCACACGCCCATGAAGGGCACCTTTTCCTTGTTGGCCAGCGGCACGATGGCGAGCGAGACCGGCGAGTCGATGCCGCCGAAGAAGGCCGTGACCTTTTCCTTGAAAATCAGCTCGCGTGCGGCGATCGCGCCCTTGGGCGGGTTCGATTCGTCGTCGCGTTGAACAAGCTCGATCATGCGTCCGCCGAGCACGCCGCCCGCCGCGTTGATCTCGTCGATGGCGATGGTCAGCCCGCGGGTGATGGCCTCGCCGGACTGCGCCGATGGACCCGAGAGGGCTGCGACGTGGCCGAGCTTGACCGGATCGGCGGCAAATACGCCGGCCGCCATGAATGTGGCTGCAACCGCCGCCAGCAAAGGCCGCCGCCAGAATTTCGGATTGACATCTTCGAGTTTCATCATGACTACTGCTCCCCATGTGGAACGTCTGAATCCATGCGCCGGGCGACGAGCAACACGATGACCCGACCGGCAGAAGGATAATGACCGATCCTGCCGGGGTCCAATCTGTCTTTGAATGACGACGGCCACCTGTTCCTCACGGTTGCGCGTGTACGAACTCGATGGATGCGTTGGCGTTGGACGTTCGCGTCGCAGACACGCAAGATGGACACGAGCCGGCCGGTTCATGGGAAAAGACGCCAGTGACGCAGACGCTGACCTGCTGGAAGTGCGGGACATCGCTCGCGGAAGTGCTCGTTCCCTTCGCGCGGGTTGCCGAGTGTCCGCGGTGCCGAGCGGATCTCCACGTGTGCCGGATGTGCGAGTTCTTCGACCCCGGGGTGCGCCGAGGTTGCAAGGAGCCGGTGGCGGACGAGGTATCGGATCGGGAGCGCGCGAATTTTTGCGGATACCTCACGCCGGTCGCGGGATTGGGTCCCGGCGCGGAAGATGGGGCGGCACCGGCCGGACTCGCCGGGCTTGACGTGCTCTTCGACCTGCCGTCATTGAGCCCCGCTTCCCCGAGCGATGCCGGCGAGGCGCAGCGCAGGCTCGACGATCTGTTCGGGGGCGAGGCCAAGGATTGATCCGCGGCCGCAGCGCTTCATCGGTCACGTCCGGGATGCGTGCGGCAAGTTCGGGAACACGGCACTGATCGCGGATGTCCTGGACACTCGGGGCAAATCTGTCTCGTAGTCAGGGCAAGGTCTGACCTGCGGTCATCACCGGATGCGACGCGGCCGGGAGCAAGGAGGGAATCCATGGACGATACCATCGACGTCGCGGCCTTCCGCGGCCTGCTGCTCGCGCGCGAGCGCACGCTCATTGAGGAGGAGTCGAGCGGCGAAGACTCGGCAAGCACTATCGAGCTGGATCAGGCGCGGATCGGACGGTTGTCGCGCATGGACGCACTGCAGGCGCAGCAGATGGCCAAGGCATCGAGTCGACGCAGGCACGCGGAACGGGGACGGATCGCGGCCGCGCTCAAGCGAATCGATGACGGCGAGTATGGATACTGCCTGAGCTGCGGCGGCATGATCCCGGCGCCGCGCTTGAAGATCGATCCCGCCGCTGCACAATGCGTGGGCTGCGCGGCGAAATCCGAGGCTTGACGCGGGGCGCTCTTGCGCTGGGCCGTAGCGGCGGCAAGTATAGAATGCGTCATGTCACCGACCCAGGCGCGTACCTTTTACGCCGTTGCGAAGGCGGGCAGCTTCACCGGGGCCGCCAAGGCGCTTCACGTCAGTCAACCGACCGTCACGACTCAGATCCGGGATCTCGAAGCGCTCTATCAGGTGGAGCTGTTCCATCGGCATGCGCGCGGCGTGACGTTGACCCACACCGGTGAGGCGCTGCTCGCGATCATTCGCCGCATTCACATCAACCAGCAGGATGCCATCGAGTTCCTTCGCGCGACGCAGGGACTTCGCACCGGTCATCTTCGCATCGGCGCATATGCCCCCTATCCGGCCATCAAGATTCTCGCGGCGTTCAATCGGCGCCACCCCGATCTGGAGGTTTCACTCCGTTTCGCCAACTCACGGATCCTCGAGGAGGAACTGAAGAATCACGATATCGATGTGGCGGTCACCGGACGCTGGGGATCGGCCGCGGGCTTGCATGCTCTGTCCTATCGCCGGCTCTCGACCCAGGTGGCGCTTGTCAGCAAGGAACACCATCCCTGGAGCCGGCGCAAAACCGTACGCCTGGGTGAGCTTGCAGGGCAACGAATCATCCTGCGGGAATCGGGTTCGTGGGCTCGGCGTGCAACGGAAGAGGTGATTGCACAGTGTGGGGGCATGCCTGAGAAAGTCATCGAGATCGGCAGTCGTGAAGGCGTGATGGCTGCGGTCGCCGAAGGAGTCGGAATCAGCACTATCTTCGACGAAGGCATGGTGCCCACTGAGTATCTGGTCAAGCTCCGCATCGTTGGCGCGAAAATCGTCAGTGATGTCGATGTCGTCTGCCTGAGCGAGCGAAAAGACAGCCGAATCATCGCCGCCTTCTTCGACATCGCCAGAGGCCTCCGACCCGCGTCGCGCTGACGATGGATCGCGTTGTCTCATCGCCTGCGTTCATGGCGCCTGCCGCTCTTGCTCCAACCGCGCTGCGATCCGATCCCTGAGCCGGAACTTCTGAATCTTTCCGGACGCGGTCATCGGCAGAGCGTCAATCGTCTCCACGCGCTCCGGCCACTTGGGCTTGGCGACCCCTGCCTCCGCCATCCACTGCTGCACCTCTTCGAGGGTGAGCGAATCGCCCTTCGCGAGCACGACGAAGGCGCAGGCGCGTTCACCCAATCGCGGGTCCGGCATCCCCACCACGGCGGCATTGGCGACCTTGGGATGCGAGAACAGCACGTTCTCGATCTCGACCGGGGAGATGTTGACGCCGCCGCGGATGATGAGATCCTTGATCCGCCCGGTGATCTTGATGTAGCCGTCCTCGTCCATGCGTGCCTGATCGCCGGTACGAAAGAATCCATCGGCGAGAAAGTACTCTTCGGTAAGCTCGGGCTGAGCGATGTACCCTCGCGCGACCATCGGCCCGCGGGCCATGAGCTCGCCGTCCGACCCGGGCGGCAACGGCGCGCCTTCCGCGTCGGTGACCTTCAGCTCCATCGACGTGCACGGCAGTCCATCGGTGGCGAACAACTTCTCGGCCGGCGCGTCGAACGGGCAGGTGGTGACGCCGCCGCACTCGGTCATTCCCCAAAGCGGCGTGGTGAACGTGTGCGGCAAGTTGCGGCGGGCGTCGTGCATCAGCTTCTCGGGGACCGATGCGCCGCCGCACAGGAAGAGCCGCAAGGACGGAAGCCTCTCGTAGCGTGCGAGCTCCGGGTGATAGACCGTGTCCATCAGAAACGGGGTGGCCGCCGCCATGTAGGTGCAGCGTTCCCGGTGGATCGCCGGCAATGCCCGATCCGCGTCCCAATGCTCGAGCAACACCAGGCTGCCCCCGATAGCCAGCGTCATGCGCAACGCATGGGTGAATCCGACCGCGTGACCGAGGGGCGAGCAGGCGAAGATCCGATCGTCCGCATCGAGGGAGTAACGCTCGATGAAGCCGCGATTGACCGCGGCGAGCACGTTGCTGTCGAAGACGGCGCCTTTCAGATTCCCCGTCGTCCCCGAGGTGAAGCCGAGTGCGGTCACGTCGTCGAGGCTCGGCTTCAAACTATCGAGGGATTCTCCGCCGAGCGCGCTGAGCAGCAGTGATTCGTATGGCACGACTTTCGGGCCTTGCACCGTGACGTCGTCGCCCACCACGAAGATTCGCTCCAGCGACGCATGCTCCCGGCCGAGCGCCGCCGCCATCGCACCGAAATCGAATCCTCGATAGGTGCCCGGCACGACGAGCCCTTTGGCGCGGGTGAGCCGGAAGATCTCGCCGACCTCGCGCTCTCGATAGACGAACGGGATGTTGCCGGTGACGGCGCCAATTGCCGACAGCGCAAGATGAAAGACGAGAAAGGGTGTCCAGTTCGGAAGCTGGAGGATGACCACGTCCCCGGGGCCGAAGCCGTGCTCGCGAAGACCATGAGCAACGTGTTCCACCTGCGCGGCAATCTCGGCGTAGGTGAAGCGGCCGTACACCGGATCCACGATCAGTTCTCTGTCTGCGTCCCGTTCGGCGATCCCGAACAACCGGTCGGTGATGAGCCACCCGCCGGTGTCGGGACCGGCGAGGTATCCCGGTGGGTACGCAATGT
>JAKZYK010000112.1:0-899 GCA_047514485.1 Gammaproteobacteria bacterium | reverse complement strand
GTAGACGATGCGGCAGCGTCCGTGGCGGAGAAGATGCTCCGTGGGAAACCGCAGGGCCTCAAGCCCCTCCCGGACCTTGCGGAGCTTTGGGCTGGCGCCCTCGCCAAAGATGCTGTTTACGCGTTGGCCCCCGTTCGAGTGGTGCACGAGTTTGACCAGCGCTTCCACGGTGGCTGAGCTGTACTGCGAGGTGCCGAAGGCTTCGGACCGTCCCAACTCGCGGTACCTTATCTCGTCGCCCGCGCGTCCCCCGAGGCGCTCGGCTGGAACACGGACTCGGTTGTACTGGCTCGAGCAGACGCCATAGAGCGACGTCGTGCCCAGGAACACGAGTTGAGCCGGGCGAACGATCGGTCTCGCCGCCATGGATGAGGCGATCTCGCTCTCGGCTTCCTGGTAGCGCTCACGGTACGCCTCCACCATCTCCGGGCCGGCGGCAAGCATCGCGACGAGCTTCCCCCCGAGGATCGCGTTGTAGGGTGGCACCGCGCCGCAGACGGTAATGTCCGTCATTGCGATCCCCACGCGGTCCGCCTTCGCCTTGCGAAGGATCTTCAAAGCAGCTCTCTTCCCCTCACGGTCAGCGAGCAACGCAGCGACCTGGGCGCTCGTCGGGGTGGGGCGGAGGTGCCTGTCGATCACAAGCCGGGCGCGTAGCATCTCGGCGAAGGCCAGGGCACGCTTGCTTCGGAACAGGTGCGTCTGGGCTTTCGCGATCCAATGTTCGCCCCCGTCTTGCCCGCGACGCGGCGTACCGTTGCCCTTATGCTCCTGGGCGCGGACATAGCGATGATGGAGCTTCCGCTGTTCGCTCGCGTACTCGTGCAAGTGGGCCAGCGTACTCGGGCTTGGGTTGCGCAGTTCGGCGAGCTGAACGACGTCCTCCGCGATGAGGTCGT
>JAKZYK010000111.1:0-3237 GCA_047514485.1 Gammaproteobacteria bacterium | reverse complement strand
AAAAAAAAAAAGACACTCGCCGAGCCTTGGGCTCGGCGCCTCGATCGCGTTCTCGAAGAAAGCCGTGGGATGCCAGCCGATCCAGGTGTCGCGCTCCTTGATCTGGATGACCGGGCTGCCGAGAGCTGCGATGCCAATCACCGGATGCATGGGCGCTGCTCGATCCCGAACGAGCACGGCCATCGTGCGCCCCGGAGTGCTCCTGTACTGGTTCGACCAAGTGTGCCGGAAGTAGCGCCAGATATCCTGCAGCCGGAGCCCGGTGCACTCGCAGCGAACGTCCTCCCTCACGAAGCTAAGGTACGGGTCGATGGCCTCTCGGAGCGCTTCCCCGCGTCGCGGTTCGGAGAGCTCACGCGCCTTGCCGAGCGCGGCGGCGAGCTCCCGACCATCGCGCATAAGGGAGAAGACCGACACGAACCGATCGCCATGGAGGCGCTGTCGTTCCATGTCCCGGACGAACCTGGCGACCGCGGGGTGCTCGAGCTGCTCGTCGCGCTTCAACAGCTCTTGCCGTCGGACACGCTCCTTCTCCGCCCGGGGATCGGCGCGCAACTCCTCCGGTGGGCAGACTTCCACCTCCTGGTTGCGTACGCGGACTCGCCACCGCTGCCGCACGAGATCACAGAGCACGCGGGTCGCGGCATCCAGGATCGCGCGGTCCTCGATCGCGGCGCGTTCGATGTTGGCGCGCGTGGCGTCGAGCGCCTCCGTGACGGCGCGGACTCGCGCCTCATCATCCAAAGAGCGACGCTGGACCTTCACGAAGGCCGAAGCGCAGTCGACGAACACCGAGGCCGATCGCTTCTTCGGAGAGACGGGTGGTCGGAGGCGGATCCATCTCTCGCGGGACGTCTTGCTCATCTGTCACCCGGTCAAGAAGGTCGCCAGGGTGTCGCTCCACAGCTGACGCTGCCGCTCAAGCTGTGCGATCGCGCGCGGGTTATCCTCAGCTGCCTCTGAGCGCGCAGCGGCGAGCAGCAGCAGCTCCAGCTGTGTGCGCAGCTGCTGGTCACAAGGCCTATCCGACTCCGCGAGCTTCTGGTAGACCTGCTTGTAGAACGGATGCTGCGGATTGAGCACCAAAATCAGGCGCCCGTGCTGACGCGCGTAGTTGAAGAACGACGTGTCGCGGATCGCCGTCTCGACGATCTTGTACGCGAGCTGGTTCGCTGGATCCCCATTGGTCGGAGCGGGCTTGCGAAGCTCGGGGTGCCGCTTCTTGAGCTGGTCGATGACGCTCTGATCGCGGCCACGTGAACCAGGAGGGAGCGGCGGCAGCAGCTTCTCTCGCTCTGTCGCGAGCTTCTCAGACTCGGTGAAGCGCGCGGCGGCCTTCGCCGCGAGGTGAGCCTTCCGGGCGCGGGAGTTGAGCGCGCGCGCGGCGGCCTCGATGTCCGGCGTGAGCGTCTCGATCAGGTATGTCTTCGGACGGACCTGCTGCTTCGTGTGCGTGATTCCAAACGCCTCGTCCAGGATGGGGTCGAATTGGATCTCGCAGCGCCACCAGTCGTCGTAGTTCTCGCGCCTTTTGCCGCCCAGGAAGAACCACCCGTAGTCCACCTCGCGGCCACCGCGGACCATCGAGACGCCGGCCCCCTTCGAGATGCCAAGGAGGCGCTTTTCATCGTTCGAGAGCTTGTGCCAGTTCGCGACGGGCAGTTCGGAAAAGGTGATCCGGACTCGGCCGACTGCAGCGGCCTTGCCGTTCCGTTCTGCTGCCTCGACCTCGTAATCGATCGGCTGGCCGAAGAGCGTGGCGCCGGTGCGCTTGGCGGCCGGGTTGAGGTAGAGGGGATCGATGAGCTCGACGCGATCACCATTGACGGTGATCTTCACCCGATCGGTGAGGTAGTAGCGAAATTGGCGGCCGAGATCGTTGAGTAACTTGCGCGCGATGGTCGAGATACGGCGGTTGTCGAGTCGGTCGCACCGCGACCAGACGACCACGGTCCCTCTGCGCCCGTTCGCGCCGGTTGGAGGGGTGACGCGGCACGGGGTCGGGACCTCGGTGACGTCGCCTGCCGCGATCTTATCGACGTCGAGGTAAGACATATATACTTCACCCGGCGTTCGCCACGTGTAGACGGTGACCCGGCGTGCCTGGCTCAGAGAGCTGTTAGGAAGCCCCATTCCGTAGCGGCCCAGTCCCGTGCGGTCGTTGAAGCGAGTAGTGCCACCGAAGCGAAGGGCCGTCCTTAGAGTGAACGGATCCATGCCGGTGCCGTCGTCCTGTACGAGGAGTTCGACGGCGCCGGTTTCGCCGTCGGTGGCGTGGCAAACGGTGATGCGGATGCGCGTGGCGTCGGCCTGAATCGCGTTGTCGACAAGTTCGGCGACCGCGCTGGACGTGTTCTTGTATCCCGAATCACGCGTAGCCTGAATGAAGCGGTCCACGGCGACGATGGAGAACTGATTCCCGCCGTTCATGCCGTCCGTGTTCTGTCCCTTAGGCTCCTTCACCTTGGCCACGGTCCGCAATTTGGCCGCGCTGGCACGTGTTGAACGGCCACTCCTAGCTCGTTGCGTCATCAAGAAGCCTCCTCATGGCGGCCCGCGACTCTGGAGCAAGTGCTCCGCTTCCCCAGCACCGAGGGTCGTGGCGGCCGCAGGTGGCCCTCGGTACGACGCGACCCTTTCGTCTGATCGGCGCCGTGACCACTCGAACGGAATCTGGCTTACTCAACCGCATATCCAAGTGCTTCTGCGTTTTCGCGAACCCGAGTGTCCCGTGTTACGACCACGATCAACGGCGGTGGCTCGCCAAGCAGCTCCGTTGTCGCCAAGTGCACCGCGTCGAGCGTACGAATCGGCTCGACCGGAAACGGTCTACAGACCCGAGCGAGCACTGCGTCTGTGACACCGACGAGGTAGCAGCGACGCTCAAAACGACCGAGCGCGCGCACTGCCGCTCGCTCTTCGTCGGCTGTCAGCCGCGCAAGTGCACGCGCCCGAAGAATCGCTCGTGCGGTTTCGGCGATCGTCAATGCGGACGTGACCTTGCGTCCTCGAGTACGGACCGATTTCAAGGCGTCTGAGTCATGCTCCAGCAGCGCGGCGACCAGCGCGCTGGACTCGATGTATCGAGCACCAGTGGTTTCCGCGGTCGAATGCGGCGCTTCGGCTCTACGCTTCGCCACGATCGGCGTCAATCAACTCGGCGGCAGTTCCCGCCGGAAGCCGGATGTCCGGCCACCCTTCTGTCGGGTCACCGGCTTCGAGTGGTGGGCGAATCAC
>JAKZYK010000110.1:0-12341 GCA_047514485.1 Gammaproteobacteria bacterium | reverse complement strand
GCCCGACTCGCCCACCACGCACAGGATCTCGTTGCGGTTGATGGTCAACGAGACCCCGTCCACCGCCAGCGGGCGATCCGACCAGGCGGGCAGCGCCACCCGCAGATCTTCGATGCTGAGGACCGGCTCGTTCACAGGTCGGAGAGCCGGGGGTTGAGAGCATCGTTGAGTCCCTCGCCCACCAGGTTGATCGACAGCACCGTGAGCAGAATCGCGATCCCGGGGATCGTGACCAGCCACCAGGCGTCGCGAAGGAAGCTTCGCCCGGCCCCGACCATGAAGCCCCAGCTCATCAGGTTCGGCGCGCCCAGGCCGAGGAAGGAGAGCGCGCTCTCGATGAGGATGGCGGTGGCCACGAGCAGGGAGCCGGTGACGATGAGGGGCGACAAGGTGTTGGGCAGTACCTGGCGAAAGAGGATCGCCATGTCCCCCTGTCCCACCAGCACCGCGGCCTGAACGTACTCCCGGGCCTTGACCGACAGCACCTCGCCGCGAACCACGCGGGCGATGGGCGGCCAGCTCACCACCGCGATGGCCACGATGAGGCTCGTGGCGGACGGGGTGAGGATGGCCACCAGCACGATGGCGAAGATGAAGGAAGGGATGGTCTGGAAGAACTCCGTGAGACGCATCAGCCCATCGTCCACGAGACCGCCGAAGTAGCCGGCGAGGGCGCCTACTGCGGTCCCGAAGGCCACCGAAGCGAGCGTTGCCATGATGGCGATGACCAGCGTGGTCCGCGCTCCGTGCACAAGCCCGGCCCAGATGCTTCGCCCCAGCGAATCGGTGCCGAAAGGATGCTCCGCGGATGGTATGAGAAAGGGTTGGGCCACGATCTCGAAGGGATGGCTCGATGCGAGAAGCGGTGCGGCAGCCGCAACGATCACCACGATCCCCAGCCAGACGAGGCCGGCGATGACCCGCGGATTGCCCGCGAAGCGCGGCCAGAAAGTTTTCACTCGTCCACCTTGATGCGCGGGTCCAGCAGTACGTAGATGACGTCCACCACGATGTTGACGAGCACCACCAGACAGGCGGACATGAAGAAAATGCCCAGCAACAGGTTGAAATCACGGGAGAACAGCGCTTCGAAGGCGAGCTGTCCGAGACCCGGCCATGCGAACACGCTCTCCACCACCACCGAGCCGCCGAGCAGGGCGCCCACCTGGACCCCGGCCATGGTGACCACGGGCAGCAAGGCGTTGCGCAGCACGTGACGGAAGGTGATCTGGCGCTCGGTGAGGCCCTTGGCTCTCGCGGTGGTCACGTAGTCGAGACCCCGCTGCTCGAGCATGGTGGCCCGCATCAGGCGTGCGTACAGCGCCATGTAGAACAGGGAGAGAGTAATGGCCGGCAGCACGAGGTGATGGGCGATGTCCACCGCCCGCTCCCACCCCTCGTAGAACATGACCACGTTCTCCATCCCGGACGTGGGGAACCAGTCCAGCCAGACGGAGAAGACGAGGATCAGCATCAGCCCGACCCAGAACAGCGGCGTCGCGTACGCGACGATGGCTCCGAGCGAGATGATGTGGTCCCTCCAGGTGCGCACCCAGATGGCGGCGAAGAGCCCGGAAAGCGCGCCCAGACCTACCGACAGCACGAGCGTGGTGCCCATCAGCAGCAGCGTGGGCATCATCCGCTCCATCAGCAGATCCGATACCTTGGAGCTGTGGCGAAACGAGAATCCGAGATCGAAGAGGAAGACGTTCTTGACGTAGACGGCGAGCTGCACCAGCACGGGCTTGTCCAGTCCGTAGCGGGCGCGAAGATCCTGGATGTACTCCGCCGACGCACCGCCGGACTCTCCGGCCAGCACGTCGGCCAGATCCCCCGGTGCGAGCTGCAGCAGGAGAAAGCACAGCACGGTGACGCCCAGGATCACCGGCACCGCCTGCAGCAGCCGGCGGATGATATAGCGCAACAGGCGAATGCCCGTCATGGCTGAGAGATCTGTGTCTGCGAACGCGCGGCGCCGGCCATCATCGGCGATGGCCGGCGCCTCCGCAGGGTCATCGGGCTGTTTCTCTCGGGCCTACTTCATGTAGGCGCGATCGAAGCTCGCATACACGCCGAGGGCCGAGACGATCACGTCCGCGAACATGTTGTTCACGACGGTGGGGAAGTTCATCTCGTGGACCCAGATGATGGGGATCTCCTCGGCGACGATCTTCAACGCCTGATCGTAGAGGGCGCTGCGCTTCTGCGCGTCCGGCTCCACCTTGGCCATGTCGAGCAGCTTGTCGACCTCCGGATCGGACCAGTACGAGCCGTTGGTGAACACCGTGCCCGGCTTGATCTGACCCGAATGCACCGCGCGGTGCACTCCGATCACCGGATCGGCCAGGTTGTAGAGGTAGTTCGCGGTGGTATCGAAGTCATGATCGCCATAGGTTCGCTTCAACCAGCGCGCCACGTCCTCCTGGCGGATGGTGACCTTGATGCCGATCTTGCCGAGCTGCTGCTGCACGTACTCGCCGAATCGGGTCCACTCCTGGCCGTAGGGCAGGGAATCGTGCATCAGCTCGAAACGGACGCCGTCGGCATCCTTCTTGTAGCCGGCCTCGTCCAGTATCCCGTTCGCGATCTCGACCCCGTCCGGTACCTCGTAGGTCTTCACGTCGCCGGTGTACAGGCCGGCCGGCGCGAAGTTCGAGCTCATGGGGCCGGTGGCAGGTTTACCGTAGCCGAACCAGATGTTGTCGATGATGAACTGGCGACTCATGGCGTAGGCGATCGCCTGGCGCACCCGCTTGTCCTTCAGAAGCTCGCGTTCGGTATTGAGCAGGAGCTCGGAGACCGGCGAGAACATCTCGTGGCCCTTGGTGGTGACCGTCAGGCTCGGGATCGCGGCAAGCTTTTTCGCGTCGTTGAAGGGTACTGCGCCCATGGCCGCGAAGTGGGCCTCGCCCTTCTCGAGCGCTGCGGTGCGGGTGGACGAGTCGGCGATGAAGCGCGCAACGATGCGATCGAGGTACGGCTGCCCCTCCTTCCAGTAGTCCGGGTTGCGGTCCAGGCGGATGTACTGGCCCTTCTTCCACTCCGTGAACTTGAACGGTCCGGAGCCGACGGGCTTGTTGGCGTTCGGATGCGAGCGCAGATCCCCGGTACTGAAGATGTGCTCCGGCAGGATCGGTGTCTCGTAGCCGGAGAAGGCCATCAGCATGTAGGGCGCGGGCTCGGACAGCACGAGGGTCACGGTGTGATCGTCCGGGGTCTGCACCTCGGTCACCGGCGCAAAGGTGTTGGGGCCGCGGGGGTGGGTGACCTTGGCTACCTTCAGGATGGAGAACCGCACGTCGGCGGAGGTGAGCGGCTCTCCGTCGTGGAACTTCACGCCCTGGCGCAGCTTGAAGGTGATCGTCTGGCCGTCGGGCGATACATCCCAGGACTCGGCGAGGCTGGGCTGCGGGCTCAGCTCGGTGTCGTATTCGAGCAATCCGTCATAGATCTTGGACGTCACCATCCCGATGGGACCGGACGTGGACAGGTACGAGGCGAGGCTCGGCGGCTCGGGCTGCACGATCATCACGAGCGTGCCGCCCTGCTGCTGGGCCACCGCGCTGTTGGCGAGGCTGAGGGTGGCGAGCAACGTGCCGGCCATCCCCGCGAAGGTGCGACGGGACAATTTCATGGAGCTACTCCGTGTGGTTGATGGACAAGCGCCGGAAGGGAAGATGGATCGTATCCGGATACGGCCCGGTGGGCGCTTGCTCGCCAGCGTATCGCGCGGGTGGGGTGCGCGCAATTCCCGGTCGTGCAGGGCCAGGGCTGTTTACGCTCATCGGACATCCGTCTCCGTGGGCCGGAGACCGAAGGGGCGACGCATGCGTCGCCCCTGCACGGGTCATCGGACGCACCAGATCAGCATCATTTCGCTCGGATATCGTCATTCGGGCCTTCGATTTCCGTCTGGCGCCTTAGCGTGAAGTGATCCTGGTGCAGGGTCGTGTCTCAGCTTCAATGGCGCGGGCCGGCGTGAGCTGCTCATGACCATGCATAGTCGGCGACGATGCCGCCGAAGACCAGCGCGCCGACCCAGTGGTTGTTCAGGAACGCCTTGAAGCAGGCGGCGGGCTCGCGGCTGCGGATCAGGTGCTGCTGATAGAGAAACAGCCCCGCGCTCAGCGCCACCGCGGCGTTGTAGAAGACGCCGAGGCCGGCCTGGCGGCCGGCGAGGACCAGGACCGTGAGCACCGCGATCTGGCTTGCGCCGATGAAGACGCGATCGGCGTCGCCGAACAGGATGGCGGTCGACTTGACCCCGGTGTGGAGGTCGTCTTCGCGATCGACCATCGCGTACATGGTGTCGTAGGCGACGGCCCAGGCCACGACCCCCGTGAGCATCAACCACGCGAGCGGTGGCGTCTCGTTGGTGAGCGCGGCGAACGCCATCGGAATCCCCCACCCGAACGCAATGCCGAGATGGACCTGCGGCAGGTGCGTCCATCGCTTCATGAACGGGTAGCTTGCGGCAAGCGCCGCGCCGGCGAACGAGTATTTCAACGCAAGATCGTTCAACGTGAGCACCAGCCCGAGCCCGATGAGACACAACGCGGCGAACAGGCCGATGGCCTCGGCCGGTCTGACCTTGCCGCTCGCGATGGGCCGGGTCATCGTGCGCCGTACGTGGGGATCGATCTTGCGGTCCGCGTAGTCGTTGATGACGCACCCGGCCGAGCGCATGACGAACACCCCAGCCACGAACACGAGCACGACGGCCGCGTCGGGCTTGCCGGCGCCGGCAATCCACAACGCCCACAAGGTCGGCCACAGCAGCAGCAGCGTGCCAATCGGCTGGTGCATGCGCATCAGCAGCGCGTATTGGATGATGCGTTCCTTCATGTCCGGCGCCGGTGAGGTTCACCTGACGGAGGCATTTCCGCCTTGGTGCATTGGCTGATCTCCAGGTGTCTTGAACCCCGACACCCGATCTGCTCGATGCCGCGAAACAGCGGGCGATCCTGTGTGAGGCCGGCGATGCGAGGCTGAGCGAACGCACCCGTCCGAAATGGCAACGAAGCCTCGCTGGTGGCCGTGGCATCAGACTTGGCCATAGTCCGCTCCCGCTCCGATCCAGCGGCTGATGAGTGGCGCGATGCGGGTCTCGTGCTGCGCCAGGAGCTCGGAAGCGGCCCGCTCGATGTCGTGAAGCAGTGGGCGATCCCGTGCGAGGTCGGCGATGCGTAGCTGGGCGAGCCCGGTCTGGCGCGTGCCGAGGAGCTCGCCCGGCCCGCGGATCTCCAGGTCCCGCTGCGCGATCTCGAATCCGTCGGTGGTCGCGCGCAGCACCTCCAGGCGCGCACGCGCCGCCTCGGTCAGAGGGCCGTCGTACATCATCACGCAGGCGCTGCGCCTCGTGCCGCGGCCCACGCGTCCGCGCAACTGGTGGAGCTGGGCGAGCCCGAGGCGCTCGGCGTTCTCGATGATCATGAGCGATGCGTTGGGGACGTCGACCCCGACCTCGACCACCGTCGTCGCCACAAGCACGTCGAGCCGCGCTTCCTGGAACGCCGCCATCGCCGCGTCCTTGTCCGCCGGCGGCATCCGGCCGTGCACCAGTCCGATTCGGAGATCGGGCAGGGCCTCGGTGAGCGCGCGCGCGGTGTCCTCCGCGGCGCGGCACTCCAGCGCCTCGGACTCCTCGATGATGGTGCAGACCCAGTATGCCTGCTCGCCGCCGGTGCATGCGCGGCGGATCCGGGCCACGATCTCGGGCCGTCGCTGCGAAGGCGCCACCGCGGTGTCGACCGGTGTTCGCCCCGGCGGCAGCTCGTCGATCACCGAGCTGTCCAAATCGGCGTACGCGGTCATCGCGAGAGTCCGGGGGATCGGGGTGGCGGTCATGATGAGCTGATGCGGCCGCAGCCCGCTGTGCTCGCCCTTGCTGCGCAGCGCGAGCCGCTGCTCGACCCCGAACCGGTGCTGCTCGTCGACGATGACGAGCCCGAGGTTCGCGAAGGTCACCTGCGACTGGAACAGCGCATGCGTTCCCACCGCGACCGCGGCCTCTCCATTGGCGATGCGGGTCGTCGCCCGGGTGCGCTCGCGGCTTCCGAGCCGGCCCGAGAGCCAGACCACCGGGATCCCGAGCGGATCGAGCCAGCCGCGAAAGCTCGTGTAGTGCTGCTCCCCGAGCAGCTCCGTGGGCGCCATCAAGGCGACTTGGCGTTCGTTGGCGACCGCCACCACCGCGGCGACCGCCGCGACCACCGTCTTCCCGGCCCCGACGTCGCCCTGCACGAGGCGATGCATCGGATGGGCTCGGGCGAGATCGGCCCGGACCTCCCGTGCCACCCGGCGCTGGGCCGCGGTCAGATCGAACGGCAGCGAGTCGATGAAGCGCCGCGCGAGCGCATCTCCGCGGTCCAACGCCGCGGCCGGCAGGGCGTCGAGCCGGCGCCGCAGCACGCGCAGCGCGAGATGGTGCGCGAGCAGCTCTTCGAACGCCAGGCGCCGCCGGCCGGGATGCCCGGGGTGCAGCGGCGCCTCGACGCTCGTCCCCGCCGGCGGCCGGTGGATCGCCTGCAAGGCATGGTCGAGGGCGATGAGACGATGGCGCACGACGATCGCTTCGGGCAGCAGCTCGGTGACGTCGGGATTGCGCTCGAGCCGGGCGAGGGCCTGATTGATCAGGCGGCGCAACGGCGCCTGCCCCAGGCCCGCCACCGCCGGATAGACCGGTGTCAGGCGATCGGTGGTCGGAGCCTCTGCGTCGCCGTCAAGCAGCCGGTACTCCGGATGCACCATCTCGATGCCGGCCGGCGACGGGCGGACCTCCCCGTAGCACGCGATGCGCCGGCCTTGACGGAGCTGCCGCCGCTGATTCTCGCTGAAGTGGAACAGCCGCATCGCCATCGCCCCGGTGCCGTCGTCGATGGCGACCATGAGGGAGCGGCGGCGCCCGAAACGGACCTCCGCGCCCTCAATCCGGCCGCACGTGAACGCAGTGCTGCCGGCGCGCAAGTCTTCGATTGCGTGGATTCGGGTACGGTCCTCATATCGCAGGGGAAGATGGAACAGCAGATCGAGCACCGTCTCGATCCCGAGCGCTGCGAGCTTCGCCGCGATCCCCGGTCCCACGCCGCGAAGTTGCGTCACCGGCGTCGAATCGAGTGGCGGCGCTGCGACGGGCTCAGTCGGGCCGGCGGATCCGGATGTCGCGCTGGCCCGCATGTCTCACCAGCTCCCGGCTGCGAACGCGGATCTGACGGCATCGGCCGCGCTGTGGCGCGCCATCCGTGGAATTGCGCGCGCGGCCAACATCGGGCTACGTTCGAAGCGTCGAAA
Organism: Gammaproteobacteria bacterium; assembly: GCA_047514485.1. GTDB lineage: Bacteria > Pseudomonadota > Gammaproteobacteria > HK1 > HK1 > HK1. Next base: position 5,051 of record JAKZYK010000110.1, on the reverse strand, counting down.
CGAACATGAGTGGGGTATGCAGATTAAATGCTGCATCGCTTCGTCGCGATTGACCGTCGCTCGGCGCTTGAGGATGCCTTCAGGCTGCTTGACGACCTGAGTCGTTTCCGTGTTTCCGATTCAGCGAAGCGATGTCGATACCGCCCGGGAGATCGCCATGTTGCGACCGGCGCTGTCAGCCCGCGACCGCCTGCACTTGGCGGTCATGCGGGCTAACGGCGTGAAGCAAGTGCTGACCTTCGACGACGGCTTCTCCACGCATCCAGGTGTCACTCGTTTGCCGTAGCCGCGCGGGTCACTCGCTCGTCGGTGACGATCACTTCGGCATCGCTCCCACCACGTAGCCATCTGGCTCGAAAGCAGACCGCTGAATCGAACACGCTTGGCTCAGACGCTTTTGACGAGGACTCCCTCGATCTCGACCACCGCGTCCTTGGGCAGAGAAGCGATCCCCACCGCGACACGGGCCGGATAAGGCTCGTCGAAGTACTCGGCCATGACCTCGTTGACGAGAGGGAAGTCCGTGAGATCGGTCAGGTAGACGTTAAGCTTCACGACATCGCCGAGATCGCCGCCGGCGGCGTTGGCGACGGCGAGCAGGTTGCGGAAGACCTGGTGAATCTGCTCGCGGGTTCCGGAAACCAGCTCCATCGAAGTCGGGTCGAGAGGGATCTGTCCGGAGAGATAGACGGTGTCGCCGGCGCGGATCGCCTGGGAGTAGGTGCCCAGCGCGCTCGGCGCGGCTGCTGTGGCAATCGCCTGCCTGGTCATGAGTCGTTCCTCCAAGGGTCCGGATGTCAGTGGCCGGTCCGGGCGATGCGGGATACTTCGCCGATACCGCGGATGCGCCGCATGATTCGCGCGAGATGCACGCGATCGTGCACCCCGATCACGAAGTTCATGGCGGCGTCGAGGCCGTCCCGGTTCTCGATGTTCACGTTCTCGATGTTGGCGCCCATGTCCGCGATCACGGCCGCGACCGTCGCCAGGACGCCCTTGCGATTGGCCATGTCGACGCGGATCTCGACCGGGAACTCGTCATCGATCTCGGGTTCCCACGCGACGTCCACCCACCGCTCGGGCCGGTCGGAGAAGTCTGTGAGGTTCCGGCAATCGGTCGTGTGGATGACGATCCCCCGGCCCGTGCTCAGGAATCCCATGACCGAATCGCCGGGGATGGGATGGCAGCACTTGCCGAAGTCGACCATCATGCCTTCCGAGCCCCGGATGTAGAGCGGCGGGCCGGCGCTGGGGACCGGATCGCTGTCCGTCGAGGGCTCCTCGCCACCCCTCGCCAGCCGTTTCGCGATCAGCGGCGCGAGCCGCCTGCCGATCCCGATTTCCTCGAACAGCGCTTCGGTCGACGGGAGCTTCAGCTCCTCGAGCAGCGTATCCACGACCGAGGCCGGCACGTCGTCGAGCCCGATCGATTCGACCGCGAGGGCCTGAACGAGCAGCATCTCCCCGAGCTCCACCGCCTCTTCGGTGCGCAGATGCTTCAGATGGTTGCGGATCGCGGTGCGAGCCTTTCCGGAGACGACGAAATCGAGCCAGGCCGCATTCGGCCGGCCCCACGGCATGGTGACGATCTCGATGGTCTGACCGCTCGAGAGCGCCGTGCGCAGCGGCGCGTAGCGACCATCCACCTTGGCCGCGACGCACTGGTTGCCGACGTCGGTGTGCACCGCGTATGCGAGATCGATCGGCGTCGCGCCCCGGGGCAGCGCCATGATGTCCCCGGCCGGGGTGAATACGTAGGTCTCCTTTGGGAAGAGATCCACCTTCACGTTCTCGAGAAACTCCAGGGAGTCTCCGGCGTGGGTCTGCATCTCCAGCAAATCGCGAACCCATTCCCGGACCCTGAGCTGCGCGGTGTTCGCCCCCGGCTGACCGATCTTGTACATCCAGTGCGCCGCGACCCCGGTTTCCGCGACCTGATCCATCTCCTCGGTACGGATCTGTACCTCGATCGGGGTCCCGAACGGTCCGAACAGGGTCGTGTGCAGAGACTGGTAGCCGTTCGTCTTCGGGATCGCGATGTAGTCCTTGAATCGCTCCGGCACCGGCTTGTACAGACTGTGCACCATCCCCAGCAAGCGATAGCAGTCGTCGGGCCGCTCGACGATGATCCGGAATCCGTAGACGTCGAGCACGTCCTTGAACGACACGCGCCGGGCACGCATCTTTCGATACAGACTGTAGAGGTGCTTCTCCCGGCCCTCGATGCGGGCCTTGATTCCTTCCTGGCGCAGGCGGCGCTTCATCGCCGTCTCGATCTTGCGCACGACCCGCTTGCGGTGCCCGCGCGCCTTCCTGACCTGGGCCTCGAGCACGCGGTGGCGCCGCGGGTAGAGGGCGCGGAAGCCGAGTTCCTCAAGCTCCATCCGGATGCTTCGAAGCCCGAGGCGGTTGGCGATGGGGGCGTAGATTTCGAGCGTCTCCCGCGAGATGCGGCGCCGCTTGTCGAGCGACAGCGCATCGAGGGTGCGCATGTTGTGCAGCCGGTCCGCGAGCTTGATGAGCATGACCCGGAGGTCACGGGCCATCGCCATCAGCATCTTGCGGAAGTTCTCGGCTTGCGCCTCGGCCCGGCTCTCGAACGAGAGATGGGTCAGCTTGCTGACCCCGTCGACGAGCTCCGCGACCGCGTCGCCGAATCCGGTCGCGATCTGGGGCTTGGCGGTCGGGGTGTCCTCGATGACGTCATGGAGGAGCGCGGCGACGATCGTCTCGTGATCCAGATGCATCTCCGCGAGGATCTGCGCAACTTGAACGGGGTGGTGGATGTAGGGTTCGCCCGATGCCCGGCGCTGTCCATCGTGGGCGTCGGCACCGAACAGGAATGCATGATGGATCTTGTCGACCTCCGCCGGATCGAGGTAGGTGCCGGCGAGGCGGCGGAGATCGTTGATGCGGAACACGTGCGTCTCGTCAATCCGCCCGCGCCCGTATCACCAGCCGGGCGCAGCGCGTGCCCAATCCGCGGCGGCACCCGGCGATAGCCCGGGGACCGCGCTGTCGAATCTTCGTGCCGTGCGAGGAGTCGGTGAAACGCCGGGGCCACGGAAACGCCGAGACGACGCGTGCATCGTCAGATGCTGCGGAGGGGGAAAACCTCCTGCGCCCCTTCTTCGGCGAGCACGGCCCTCTGCGTCTCATCCAGGATGCGTTTGTCCACCTTGCCCTCGGCGATCTCGCGCAGCGCGATCACCGTCGGCTTGTCCCTCTCGTGGTGGACGAGCAGCGGTGAGCCGTGGGCGATCTGGCGCGCACGCTTCGTCGCTACGAGCACCAGCTCGAATCGATTGGGGATCTTCTCGATACAGTCTTCGACCGTAATTCTGGCCATGTCTTGCTCCGGGATGCTTGAGGGTCAACGAACCGGACGGCGGATTCGGGTTTTGCAGCGCCAGCGCCGGTATTCGGGTTCCTTGCCTGTCGTAGGTCGCCTCCTGGGCAGAGACGAGAGGTGCGCGAGTGAACCCGCGCTGCGTGGCGCACTGATGCGACCAACAACCCAGTTTACTCAATGTGGGTGCTCGGGGGCCAGAAGTGCAGCGACCAGTGGTCGGGCGTCGCCGGGGAGCCTGACGCGTCCGCCCCGGAGAATAGCGCGCAACGTCGTGAGCGTGCGTTCGAAATCGTCGTTGACCACGACGTGGTCGAACTCGTCATAGTGCTCCAGCTCCGAGCGGGCGGCCCGCATCCGGCGATCGATGATCTCCGCCGAATCCTGGCCTCGCTCGACGAGCCGGGATCGGAGCGCATCGATCGACGGTGGAAGAACGAATACGGACACGGCGCCGGCGAACGCCTCGCGCACCTGGCGCGCGCCCTGCCAGTCGATATCGAGGACGACGTCATGCCCTCGGGAGAGCTCCGAACGCATGGCCTCCCACGAGGTCCCGTAGTACCGGCCGAAGACCCTGGCGTGCTCGAGGAATGCTCCGGCCGCCACCATCGCCTCGAACTCGCATTCGCCGACGAAGTGGTAGTCGACCCCGTCGGCTTCGCCGGATCGCGTGGCGCGCGTCGTGTGCGACACGCTGAGCTTGACGGAAGACTCGGCGTCGGCGAGGGCGCGGGCTAGGCTCGACTTCCCGGCCCCCGACGGTGCGCTCAGCACGAGCACCCTCGGTGTCGGCCGAGTGCCCGGCTTGCCCGGGTTTGCGTCCCGCGTCACTCGACGTTCTGAATCTGCTCGCGCATCTGCTCGATGAGGACCTTGAGGTCGACCGATGCGCGCGAGGTCATGACGGAAGCGGACTTGGACCCGAGCGTATTCGCCTCCCGGTTCAGCTCCTGCATCAGGAAGTCGAGGCGCCGCCCGGCCGGTTCGGGCCTGTCGAGGGTGGTGCGAATCTCATCGACGTGCGCTTCGAGCCGATCGAGCTCTTCCGCCACGTCCATACGCTGCGCAATGAGCGCAAGCTCCTGTTCGACCCGCCCTTCGTCGAGGGCCGCGTCGAGCTCGCCGAGGCGCGCGCGCATGCGTTCGCCGAACGCCTGCACGATGGCGGGCAGGATCTTGCGCACGCGGCGGACCTCCACCGTCAGATCGTCGAGCCGTTCCCGGATCATGGCATCGACGCGGGCGCCTTCGCGTTCGCGCATCCCGGCGAGATCGGACAGCGCGCGGTCGAGGCGATCGAGCACGATCCCTTCGATGCGTTCGGGGTCCGGCGCCGGCGCCTGCACGACGCCCGGCCAGCGCAGGATGTCGACGGGATTGACGGGCGCAGGCTCCGGCAGGAGCTCGGCGACGACGCGCGCCGCGTGCGCAACGCGCGCCGCGAGGTCGCTATCGACGGAGAGCCCGCCGGCTTGCGCGGGGGTCGAGAGCACCCGCAGCGTGCAATCGACCTTCCCGCGCTTGAGGCGCGCGCCGACCCGTTCGCGGACCTTCGGCTCGAGCCTTCGGAGATCCTCGGGCAGGCGCAGGCTCACGTCGAGGTAGCGATGGTTGACGGAGCGGATCTCCCACTGAACCCCGCCGTGTTCGTGCTGCGACTCTATACGGGCGAATGCGGTCATGCTGCGCAGCATCTTCA
>JAKZYK010000109.1:0-2748 GCA_047514485.1 Gammaproteobacteria bacterium | reverse complement strand
GGTCGCCTGGCTTGGCGCAATGACACCTGGGCTTGCCGCAGGGTCGGAAGCGCTCGGTCAGCGAACCGGAGCGCATCTCGCCGATGGAGGCGAATTGACTGCGAAGGTGTGCGTGTTGGCGTTCCAGCGCCGCAATCTGTTCATCGGGCATGATCGGGTCCTCGTGCTGACAGTCCATCTACTGATGGATGTCGGCCGATCAAGCCTTGTCCTATACCCCGGAACGAATCCCCTCACTTTCCTGACGTGCACCCACCGCGGGCGACGTGGTGGTGGTGACCATCAATCACCGCCTCAACATCTTCGGGTCCGCCTACCTGGCGGAGCTGGCCGGCGATGATTTCGCGGCGTCGGGCTGCATCGGGATGCTCGACGTCGTCGCCGCGCTCGAGTGGGTGCGCGACAACATCGCGGCGTTCGGGGGCGATCCCGGGCGGGTCACCGTCTTCGGGGAGTCGGGCGGCGGGCGGAAGGTGTCCGTGTTGATGGCGATGCCGGCCGCCAAGGGAATGTTTCATCGGGCGATCATCCAGAGCGGCGCGGTGTTGCGAGTGCGCACATCCCCGGACGCGACCCGCGAGGCCGAGCTGCTGCTCGCGGCGATCGGGCTGCGGGCGAACCAGGCCCGCGATCTGCAGCGGGTCCCGACCGAGCGGCTGTTCGCGGCGTTCACCGAGGTCTCCCGCGACTTCGAGCCGGAGGAGCACGTGGTCGGCATGACCGGCAGCACGCCGGTGCTCGACGGCCTCGCCATTCCGGTCCACCCGTTCGACCCGACGGCGGCCGAGACGTCGCGGGACGTGCCGGTCATCGTCGGCTACAACCGGACCGAGGAGACCCTCTGGTGGCGCGGACGCACGATGCCGCTCGACATGACCGACGACGGGCTGGCGGAGCGAATCGAGGCGCGGCTCGGGAGCGCCTCCGACGCGTCACCCATGGTCGCGGCCTATCGTGGCGCATACCCGGACGCGCGGCCGTGGGACCTCTACATCCTGATCTGCACCGACCACCCGCGGGGCATGTACGCCCGCGAACTCGCCCGGCGGAAGACCGCCCACGCCGGCGCCGCGGCTTGGCTCTACCGATTCGACTGGGACATGGGCGGCGAGCTGAAGACGCCCCACGCGCTCGAGATCCGCTTCGTGTTCGACAACGTCGATCACGCCGACTCCCGGCTGTTCGATCTGCCCGGGTCGCCCGAAGCCAGGGTCCTGGCCGCGAGGATGAGCGCCGCCTGGATGGCCTTTGCCCGGACCGGCAAGCCGGACACCGCGGGCCTGCCGCACTGGCCGATGTATTCGGGGGACACGCGTCCGGCGATGCTCTTCGACAACGAGAGCCGCGCCGTGCGGGATCACGATCGCGGGCCGCGGCTGGTCATGGAAGACGTGCTGGGGCTGGGCTGAGCGGTCGACGTATCGCGGACCGGGCAGGAGAGGCGCTCGTGCAAGCCGAGTGGCGACTGGACGTCACCACCGCGGAGGAACAGATGTGACGCGGCGACCGAGCAGGCCACGCCGGCGGCGGAGCACCGGTTCGACCTCCCAGGAACGCCGCCTTCGGACGCTACCTGATTCGGCACTGGGAAGAAGCCGTGGATGCCGGCAACGCGTAGCGACTTGGGTTCGACCCCGCAGCGAGCGATGGGAGAGATCCACGCCGACGTCACACTGGAAAACCCCGGCGACCGAGATCATTTCCGGCGGGGATAATCGAGTTCGTTGGAAGGAACGCAAGAAAATGAACCGCGTGTTTCGTGGCCGCCGAATACCTGCCGCGTGACATACTGCGAGAGCTGCAACCGCATCAGCATGCGCCGGTTTGCGAACGACCGGTCGGAGTGCCTCCACTGCAAGGGTGGCCCGATCGTTACCCGCGTATGCGCTTCAAGGCGTGCAGCAGAGGAGCTCATAGCCGAGTTTTAGCGGCGCTGGCCGGTGCGGCATGGCGGCTGACACCAATAGATGCTCACACCAAACGCTGTCCAAGGCGACGGATGGCGTCAGTGCATCGAGCGCAGTAGCGAGACGTTCGACGGGCGTCAGCGCGTCGAGGTTCGGATTCGTAGCGCCTCGCGTGGCGTCGGTTTCCAACAATTGACGTAGCAATTCGGGAAACGCCTGGTGCACCGTGGCAAGAGGTTCAAGTGCCGCCAGATCGTGTACATGTCGAATCAGCGTGTAGTCGTTGCGGGTGCGCTGATCCAATACGCGCCAAGTGAGGGCGCTCATCTTATCGGCCGTAGTCTCCGCAGGCGTAACGCAGCTAATCCCCGGAACTTCGGGAGGATCCCCTCGCGCTTCGGCGACAAAGAAGGCAATGACCGATCCTCTGGTGCAAGCACCGGGGAACGTAACGTCACATCGAGCTTCAGTTTTGGCCGGAGAGCAGGATCAACGACGAACGTCGTCGGGTAGCTGACCTGGCAACAGAAGAAGCGGCTCTCGTTCCTGGGAACCACGTCATCGTCTGGAAGCACCCAGTCATCATCGGCGCGGATCGCTTCGGCGACGGCGGTTCGGTAGTCCCGGCGAGCCGGACGGGCGATACCACCCTCCGGAAGGAGGATCTTGAAGTCGAGAGCCTCGGAGAAGCGCCGGACGAGACCGTATGCCTTGGAAAGGCTGGTGCCGCCGGAAAAGACGGGAATGAGATTTCCCTGCTGAACATTGACGACCGTCGCAACCAGCCTGATCGCGTACCAATCCTTCTCCACGAACGTCGGATCGACACCGAGATCGGTAG
>JAKZYK010000108.1:0-16069 GCA_047514485.1 Gammaproteobacteria bacterium | reverse complement strand
CGGAGACCGGCTTCGACGCACGCACGGGCACATTCCGCTCCTGGCGGGAGGCGGGCGTGGTGGACGCGACCCGGGTGACGGCCACGGCGCTCACCAATGCGGCGGTCACTGCCGGCCAGTTGCTGTCGACGGGCTGCGTCGTCGCCCTGGCCCGCCGCCCCGACGCGGTGTAGCGCGTCTGCCGCCGGCGTTCAGGCGTCGGTGATGCGGAGAAAGCCGTAGTCGTCGACCCGGAGCGTCTGACCGGGGTGCACCAGCGTGGTGGCGGTGTCCTCCTCCACGATCAGCGGCCCCTCGAGCTCAGCGCCGGGGGGCAGCCGGTCGCGCGCGTAGACCGCAGCCTTGTGGCGGCCGTCCTCGGCGCAATCGGCCATGCGCGCGGGCCTGGACGCCGCCTCAAGCGAGCGCCCTTCCGCCGAGAGCCTGTTCATCTCGGGCCTCGGCACCTTGGCGGACGCGGTGAGCCGGTAGGTCACGAACTCCACCGGCGTGTCGTCGAGGCGGAAGGTGTAGGTCTTCTCGTGCGCCTCGTGGAAGGCGGCGAGGATGGCGTCCACCCGCGCGGCGGCGATGTCCACGGGCACCGTGACCGAGTGCTCCTGCCCGAGATAGCGCAGGTCGATGCGGCCCTCGAAGGCGATCTCCGCCTCCCCCATGTGGGCGTCGGTGCGGTAGTAGCGCTCCGCCTCCTCCCTGAGGCCGGCGAACACGCCGCGCACGTCGCCCGCCGTCACCTCTTCGTCCCGCCGCAGCACCGTCTGCATGAAGTCGCGCCGCGGCTCGGTGGCCAGCATCCCCCAAGCAGAGAAGAGCCCGGGATAGAGCGGCACGATGATCTCCTTCACGCCGAGCTCGCGGCCGAGCGGCGCGCCATGCATGGGGCCGCCGCCGCCGGCCACGACTAGCGCGAAGTCGCGCGGATCGTGGCCCCGCTGGATTGAGACCAGCTTCAGCGCGTTGATCATGTTGGCTTCCACCGTGCGGATGACGGCGACCGCCGCCTCCACGACATCGACACCGAGGCCCTGCGCGACCTTCTCCATAGCGGCGCGGGCCTTGTCCTCGTCGAGGTCGAACTGTCCGCCGGCGAAGTTGGTGGGGTTGATGACGCCGGTGATCAGCTTGGCGTCCGTCACGGTCGGCTCGCTGCCGCCCCGGCCGTAGCAGGCGGGCCCCGGATCCGCGCCTGCGGAGACCGGCCCCACCTTCAGCAGCCCCGCCGTGTCGAGCCAGGCGATGGAGCCGCCGCCGGCCCCGATCTCGACGATGTCCACAACCGGAACCCGCAGCGGATAGCCGAATTGGGCACGGCTGTATTCCAGCCGGTACTCGGTCGTCACCTTCGGTGCGCTGTCCTCGATGGTGGTGCACTTCGCGGTGGTGCCGCCGATGTCGAGATAGATCACCCTGGGCTCATCGCACAGGGTGCCGACGATGGCAGCGCCGTTGCAGCCCGCCGCCGGCCCCGATTCCATGAGGGTGATGGGGTGTTCCTTGGCCCAGGCGAAGCTGGTGGTGCCGCCGTTGGACTGCATGGCGGCGTAGGCGCAGTTGACGCCGGCACCGCCCAGCGCCTCCTCCAGGCGGCCGAAGTAGCTTTGCACGATGGGCTGCACATAGGCGTTGAGCACCGCCGTGTTGGCGCGCTCGTACTCGCGCCACTCGCGGGTGATCTCGTGGGAGGCGGTGATCGCGACGCCCTCCAGCCGCTCGCGCAGGTAGGCCGCCGTCTCGGCCTCGTGCCGGGGCGCGACGTAGCTGTGAAGGAACAGGATCGCGATCGCCTCGACCTCTTCCTCCCGGCAGCGCCGGACGACGTGGTCGAGGTCCGCCTTCTCCAGCGGCCTCAGCACGTTGCCCGCTGCATCCATGCGCTCGCGGACCTCGAAGCGCAGCAGGCGCGGCACGAAGGGGCGCTCCTTCTCGAAGCGCAGGTTGTAGAGGTCGGGCCTGTTGCCGCGCTGGATCTCCAGCACGTCGCGGAAGCCTGCGGTGGTGACGAGCGCGGTCCTGGCGCCCTTGCGCTCGGTGATGGCGTTGATCACCGTGGTCCCGCCGTGGACGAAGAAGTCCACCTCGCCAGGCGCTAGCCCTGAGAGCGCGATGGTGTCGATCACGCCCTGGGTCAGGTCACCCGGCGTGGTCAGCGACTTCGCCGTGCGCAGCGTCCCATCGGCGTCGTCGAAATAGACCAGATCGGTGAAGGTGCCGCCGATATCGGACGCGAGCCGGCCCATGGTCGGTCCGCGCGTCAGGCGGCGGCCGCGCGCAGCCTGGCGGTCGCCTCCTCGTCGATTGCGCGCCCGCCCGCGGCGATGACGACGCCGTAGTCCTCGCGCGCCTGGTCGGCGGAGATGTAGTCGGCGCGCACCTCCGCGAGCACCTCGTCGGCCGGCCGCTCGAAGGGATCGCCGTAGCCGCCGCCGCCGCCGGTGAACATGCGGATGATGTCGCCCCGCTTCATGATCGTGGTGGGCGCCCTGGCGGCGCGCCGGGCGTCGTTGCCGACATGCAGCTCGAAGTAGTTGGTGGAGCCCTCTTTGCCGCCCTCGCGCGCCCAGGGCTTCTCGATCGAGCGGCCGTAGCTTGCCGAAAGCACCGCGTCGTCGGTCATGATCTCGTACTCGCGGATCGAGCCGTAGCCGCCCCGGTAACGGCCGGCGCCGACGCCGCCCGGCGTGTTGAGCGTGTACTGGTTGACCCGCACCGGGAACTTCGCCTCCAGCAGCTCGATGGAATAGTTGAAGGTGTCGCCGTTGGTGATGGGGCTGGTGACGCAGTTGCCGTCGCGCTCGTCGGTGGCGCCCCAGCCGACCATGCTGGGCTCGATCATCACCCAGGGCTCGCCCTTGGCGCGGTCGTGGCCGCCCAGCACGGTCACGCAGAGGCTGTTGGCGCTGCCCATGCTGACCCGCTTGGGCGCGATGGGGGCGAGCGCCTTCCACGCGAGCTCCGAGGCCTGGCCGGTGCCCTCGTAGTACCAGCCGACCGGCGCGGGCTTGGTGGCCGTGAACACCGTGCCGTCGGGTGCTACCACCTTCAGCGGCCGGAACCAGCCCTCGTTGGAGGGCGACTGGGGATCGACGATCGCCTTGAAGATCGTCTTCACCGCCGAGACCAGAGCCGAGCGCGAGCAGTTGACCGGCCCCTGGAGCTGCTCGCAGGAGCCCGTGTAGTCGACGGTGACGGTGTCGCCCTCGATGGTGACGGCCACCCTGGTCGGGAAGCGCTCCTCGCTGATGCCATCGCCGTCCACCCAGTCATCGGCCGTATAGGTGCCGTCCGGCAGCGCCGACACGGCCTCGCGGCTCACCCGCTCGCTGGTCTCGAGGATATGGCGGAAGGTTTCCGCCACCGCCTGCTTGCCGTACTTTTCGCAAAGCTCCAGGCAGCGCATCTCGGCGATACGGACCGAGGCCAGCGCCGCGTTGAGATCGCCCAGCGCCATCTTCGGCAGGCGCACGTTGGCCGCGATCATCTCGAAGATGGCGTCCTGGCGCTCGCCTTCCTTGTAGACGTGGATGCCGGGGAAGCAGATGCCTTCCTGGAATATCTCGGTGGCATCCGCCGGCAGCGAGCCCGGCGACTTGCCGCCGACGTCGGTCCAGTGCGAGATCGAGATGGCGAAGGCGAAGAGTTCGCCGTCAACGAACACCGGCTTGATGACGCCCACGTCGTTGTAATGGGTGCCGCCCCGATAGGGGTCGTTGAGCATGTAGATGTCGCCCGGCCGGATGCGGCCTGCGAACTTCTCCTTGATGATGTTGATCTGGATCGAGAAGGTCCCGGTGAAGACGGTGATCCCGTTGGTCTGGGACACGAGTTGCCCGTCCGCGTCGCAGAAGCCGCAGGCGAAATCGAGCACCTCGTAGATGACCGGGCTCATGCTGCTCCGCGCGAGCACCACGCCCATCTCGTCGGCCACCGCCAGCAGCTTGCCGCGCACGATCTCGCGGGTCACCACGTCGGTCTCGAAACCACCGCTTTCGCGTCCGTTCATGCCGCTTGCCATCGCATCGTCCTCCACGGGGGCCTGACGCTTCGCAGGCGCTCCTAGTCTCTCACCGCCACGGAACCGCGGTCAACGCGGGATGCGCCTGCAGGCGGCACTCATGGTCAGACCGTGACCACGATTTTGCCGCATTGGGCATTGGATTCCATGTAGCGGTGTGCATCCGCAATCTCCTCCAGCGGGAACTCCCGGTCGATCACGGGTGAGAACGCGCCTGCGGCGAGGCCGGCGAAGATGGCGTCCCGCGCCGCCGCGAAGCGTGCTTCGTCGCGCACGAAGTCGAGGACCTGATAGCCGACGATGGTAAGCGACTTCGCCAGCATCGGCATGAGCGGATAGGCGGTCTCTCCAGGATGCAGGGCGCCGTATTCGTAGATGGTGCCATACGGCGCTGCGGCGCCGCAGAGCGTCGTCAGCAGTGGCCCCGCAATCGGATCGAAAACCACACGCGCGCCGGCATCGCCGGTGATCTCCATAACCCGCGCCGGCAGGTCCTCTTCGTCCGTCGCCACCACGTGATCGGCGCCGAAGCCGAGGAGTGCATCCTTCTTGGCAGCGGTCCGGGTGGTCGCGATCACGGTGGTGCCGCGTTCCTTGGCGATCTGGATTGCGGCGAGGCCGACGCTGCTACTCGCGGCGGTGATGATCACGGCGTCGTCAGGCCCTAGATCGCCATAGTGGACCAGCGCACCGTAGGCCGTGAGGTAGGCCATCCAGAGCGCAGCACCTTGGGCAGGCGTAAGCTCGGCCGGGTAAGGCGCCGCGATCTCGGCCGGCACCGTGGCGCTCTCGCCGTAGACGCCCTGCCGGGTCTGGGAGAGGGCGAAGGACGGGACCGTGGCGATGCGCTCGCCCTCATTGACGTTCGTCACCCCTTCGCCGACGGCTTCTACGACGCCGGCGGCTTCGTAGCCGATGCGGGAGGGAAAGACCGGCCGTTCGTGATAGATGCCCTCGCGCAGCATGACCTCCGCCCGGTTGAGGCCGATCGCCTCGACCCTGATCCGGACCTCACCGGGCCCCGGATCCATCTCCGGCACCTCGTCGAGGCGCAGCACCTCGGGCCCGCCAGTCTCGTGGAATCGTACGATTCGAGCCATGGTCCGCTCCCCGCCCATTCGGCCCGCAACAGTGCCGGGCACCCATTGATCCAGACGAAAACTAGCACAATCACACCGTGGCAGTTCAGGTGTGCCGACCGTTTCGGGCGACGAGTGTTCTTGTGAAATTTCTGCCAGCCCGCACCATGGTCCGGTGCACAGCCCGTGCCGCCCATCTGGACCCTGCGCTTCCGCGTGTCCATACTGTCTGCGTGACGCCGCGAGACCGACAGGGCCAGGTCGAAGCGGCGAGATGATTTGCGCGGGGAACGGTTCCCATTTGGGAGGAGGAGCGCCCACCATGCCGCCTATTCCGTCCGCCCTGGAGATCACGCGGGACATCGTCCGCATGGACACCCGCAACCCGCCCGGCCGTGAGGTGGATTGCGCCCATTATCTGGGCGACCTGCTCAGCGCGGCGGGGATCGAGGTCTCCTATCACGAGTTCGCGCCGGAGCGGACGAGCCTGGTCGCGGTGCTGCGCGGCGAGGGCGGAAACGGCAAGAAGCCGCTTTGCTTCGGCGGGCATATCGACGTGGTGCCGCTTGGCGCCAAGGACTGGTCGATCGATCCATTCGGCGCCGATATCGTGGACGGCAAGCTCTTTGGCCGCGGCACCACAGACATGAAGGCCGGCATTTCTTCCTTCGTCCACGTCGCGCTCAAACTCGCGGCTGAAGAGAAGCGCGGCACGGCGGACATGGTGATGGCGATCTGCGCGGGCGAGGAGACCGGCTGCGAAGGCTCCTACCACCTGGCCGAGATCGGCGCGCTCGACGAGGCCGGCGCCATCGTCATCGCCGAGCCGACCTCGAATTATCCGATCCTCGGCCACAAGGGCGCTCTCTGGCTGAAGGTGGAGACCGAGGGAATCACCGCCCACGGCTCGATGCCGGAGCATGGCGACAATGCGCTCTACAAGGCGGCGCGCTCGGTGACCAAGCTCGAGGAGTTCGATTTCAACGTGATGCCCCACGAACTGCTGGGCAGATCGACCCTCAATGTCGGCACCATGCAGGGCGGGCTCAACCTCAACTCGGTGCCCGACTATGCCGAGTTCACCGTCGACATCAGGACGCTGCCCGAGCAGAACCACGCGAAGATCCTCTCGGGCCTGGAAGGGTATCTCGGCGAAGAGAACAAGATCGCCCGCGTCGTCGACTGCGGCGGCGTGCACACCCCGCATACCCATCCGTGGATGCAGGAAATCTACGAAGTGATGGAGCCGATCCTCGGCGAGCCGATCGAGCCGCGCGGCGCGCCCTACTTCACCGACGCCTCGGCGCTGATGCCGGCCTACGGGCGCCCGCCGACCGTGATCCTCGGCCCGGGCGAGATGCACATGGCGCACCAGACGGACGAGTACTGCCCGGTGGCGCATATCGAGCAGGCGGCGGAGGTCTACGAGATTCTGGCCCGCCGCTGGTGCGGCTACTGAGCCGGGATCACGCGGCCGGGCGCCGCAGACGGAGCGATTGTGGACTCGGGCGCGGGCACGGTTGTACGCTTCGCGCAGGGATCAGGCAGCGTGGGTCGCGAACGGCCCCGGCTTCGATAGGGAGGCGGCCACCATGAAGATCATGATCATCAACCCCAACTCGTCGCAGGACATGACGGACGCCGACGCCGACGCCGGCCGCTCGGTCGCGCGGGAAGGAACCGAGGTCGTGGCGGTGACGCCCGACTACGCGCCGGCCTCGATCGAATCTTTCTACGATGAATATCTGTGCGTGCCGGGAATCCTCAACGAGATCCGCAAGGGCGACAGCCAAGGCTTCGATGCCTACATCATCGCCTGCTACGGCGACCCCGGCCTGCACGCCGCGCGCGAGATGACCGACAAGCCCGTGATCGGGATCGCGGAAGCGTCGCTCTACATGGCGTGCCAGCTCGCGGCGCGCGTGGCGATCGTCACGATCATCCCGCGCTTCCGCGTGCCGGTGGAGGACATGGTCGCGGCCTACGGGCTCAGCAACAGGGTGATCGTGCGCACCTCGCCGGTCTACGTGCTCGACGTGGAGCGAGACTACGAAGGCTCTCTGGAAAAGCTGCGCCAGGAGTGCTTCCGCGCCCGCGACGAAGACGACGCCGAGGCGATTTGCCTGGGCTGCGCCGGCTTCGCGGAATTCGCAGACGGGCTCGAAGCCGAGCTCGGCATCCCGGTGCTCGACGGCGTGGTGTGCGCCACCAAGACGGCCGAGAGCATCGTCGAGATCGGCCGCAAGACGAGCAAGTGGAAGACCTATCGGTTCCCGGAGCCGAAACCCTTTACCGGGATGCTGCAGCGGTTCGGCACCGAGGCGCCGGCCGGCAGGGCCGCCGCCGAGTAACAACCGGCCGCCCGGCGCGAACCGGGCGGTGCAACGCATCAGGGAGGCAGAGATGGACGACGGACATCTTGGTAAAAGACACGACAAGTTCTGCGACGAGGTCGAGACGCGCTCGCGCACGGCGGCGGGCCTCGACCGGCGCGAGTTCATGGCGGCGGCGGGTGCCACGGCCGTGGTCGCGGCGGCGGGCTTGGCCGCGACCGAGGCCGAGGCCGCGTTCTCAGACCGGGTCGCCGGCATCACCCAGGACGAGCCGATGCAGCTCATCGGCACCGGGGTCTCGGCGCAGGAGCGCTTTTTCAGGAAGTTCGAGGAGATGAGCGGCGGGCTCCAGGTGACCGGCCAGGTCGCGAGCCTCGCCGATTCGGTCCAGAAGTGGATCACCGGCGGTTACGAGACCTTCTCGATGATCGAGACCAACGCCTTCCGCACGCCGGCGCTACGGGACGCGGAGACGATCGCGCCGATCCCGCTGGAGAAGATCACTAACTGGGAGTTCGCCGACACGCTCTTCTCCGATCCCGCCCATGTCGGCGCCGACCACACCAGCGGCTGGCCGGTCGATGTGGTCTATTGGGACGACAGCCGCACCTCCTTCGGAATGCTGCCCCAGATCTACAACATGGATGCCCTCGGCATCCTGCCGCACAAGTTTGCCGACACCCAGGCGGATCGGAACACGCCCGACACCCTCGGCGTGCTCTACGAGGGCCAGTGGCGCGACGTGGACGTGCGGGGCAAGGTCTCGATCCAGAACGAGGACCTGATCGGCCCGCCGCGCTGCGCGAGCTATCTGGTGAAGAACCGCAAGATGGACCCGGTCAAGGTCGGCTTTGGCGATCTCGAGCCCGACGAGCTCAAGAACGTCATCGACTTCCTGATCGGCGCCAAGCAGGACGGCGTCTTCCGCGCGCTCTGGACCAACTACGGCGAGGCCGTGAACCTGCTCGCCTCCGAGGAGGTCTGGGGCATCGACTGCTGGAACCCGGTCGTCGAGGACGTGAGGAAACAAGGCGTCCCCTGCTGGTACGTGGACGTGTGGGAGGGCACCGGCGCCTGGTACTACGGCATGTGTCTCTCCAGCGAGGCGCCGCAGCCCGAGGTCGCTATGGCCTACATGGACTGGTGCCTCGAAGGCTGGCGCGGCGCGGCCGACGCCGAGCAGGGCTACTACTCGCCCACTCCCGACACCGCGCGCAACTACATGAGCGAGGACTCGTGGCTGAAGTGGTACGAGGGCCGCGGGCGCGACACCGGACCCAAGCTCCGGCGCCAGTCGAACATCGCCTACTGGATGATCTGGCCGAGCCAGATCACCCTCTTCATCAAGGAGTGGAACCGCTTCCTCGCCGCCTGAGCGACATTCCTCATCGTCCCGCCAGCACAGCATCGTGCCGGCGGGACGATGCGTTCCCCGGCGCACCTGAGGGCGCAGGGCTCCGCGCGGGCCTCAAGCGGACTCTTCGAGCCGTTCCCCCACGACGGGCACATTCATGAGCCTACGAATCGCCATCGACACTGGGGGAACGTTCACGGACGTTATCGCGATCGATGAGACAACGGGCGAGCAGATCGCCATCAAGACGCCGAGCACACCTGACGACCCGAGCCGAGGTCTGATCAACGGAATCCGCGAAGTCACAGGCGAAGACGACACGCAGCTAGACCAAGTCCTGCACGGCACAACAACAGCAACCAATGCCGTGCTCGAGCATCGTTTCGAAGGCCTCGGCCTGCTCGTGACCGCCGGCTTCCGCCACATTATCGAAATCGCGCGCCAATCCGTCCCGGACGGCTATGGCAATTCCTTTTTTTGGGTGAAGCCCCCGCGTCTCGTGCCGCTTCATCTCGTCTGCGAAGTGACGGAACGCGTGCGATATGACGGGTCTGTCATGACGCCGCTCGACGAGAAGAGTGTGATCGAGGCGGTGGACCATCTCGTGGACTTCGGAGTCACGCGTATCGCCGTTTGTCTGCTGCACTCCTACGCTAATCCGGCACATGAACAGCGCGTCGGAGCGACTATTGCGGAGAACTTTCCCGATACATACGTGTCCCTGTCTTCGGTGGTCTTGCCCGAATACCGTGAATACGAACGGGCGATGACGACGCTGATCGACGTCATGGTCAAGCCCTACTGTCAGACCTATCTCGTGCGCGCCCGCGACAGAATCGCCGAAGTGTCCGGTGACAAGCCCTTCCTGATCATGCAGTCCAATGGCGGGATAGTCTCGAGCGAGGCTGCGGGTGAAAAGCCCGTCACGATGCTGCTCTCGGGGCCTGCGGGGGGCGTCCTCGGTGCCACCCATATGGCGAGCCTCGCCGGATACCGCGATATCCTGACGCTCGATGTCGGCGGCACCTCCACCGATGTCTCCCTGGTGCGCGGGCTCACGCCGCAACTCTCCACGCACACCACGATCGAGCACTATCCGGTCAAGACACCCATGCTCGACGTCGTGGCCGTGGGCGCGGGCGGGGGATCGCTCGCGTGGATCGATCCCTACGGCGCACTCAAGGTCGGCCCGCAGAGCGCAGGCGCCGATCCGGGGCCCATCTGCTATCGGCGCGGCGGAAACGAGCCGACGGTGACGGACGCGGGCGTGGTCCTGGGGCGCCTGCCCGGTGCGCTCATCGGCGGCGGCCTCATGCTCGACGTCGATGCCGCGCGAGAGGCGTTCGAGGCGCTCGGCCGCGACCTCGGCCTCGTGGCGGAGGAAGCGGCCGCCGGAGTGCTCGAAATCGCGGCATTCAACCAGGTCCAGGGCATTCGCAAGGTGACGACGACACGCGGCCTCGACCCCGGTGACTACGCCATGATCGCCTTCGGCGGCGCCGGTGGCCTGTTCGCCGCCGATGTGGCCGACTTTCTCGGCATCAAGGTCGCTGTCTCACCGCCCAATCCGGGCAACCTGTCCGCCTTCGGCCTGCATGTCTGCGACATCAAGCGCGACTACGTGCGCACGCTGGTGCGCCAGCAGTCGACCGCCACGACCGAAGAACTCGAGGCGCTGTGGACAGACCTCGAAAATCTGGGTTGCGACGAGATTGCAGCCGAGGGGGTGCCGCGCGAGGGGATCGTGCTCGAACGCAGTGCCGACGCCCGCTATGTCGGCGAAGGTCATGAAGTTCTCGTGGCGTTACCGGCCGGCCTGACCGGCGCGGCAGCCGTCGAGCACATGTGGTCGACGTTTCACCGGGTCCATGACGACACCTTCGGGTTCCACTACGAGGGCAGTCAGGACGTCGAGGTCGTCAGCCTGCGCGTGCAGGCGATCGGGCGCATGCACCGGCCAACCGTACGAACGATCGAGCCGGGGACGGGCGATTCAGGTCCTGCCGGAGAACGCGATGTCTATTGGCGCGGCCGGGGCTGGGTATCCTCTCCCATCTGGCGTCGGGAGAGCTTGTCCCGCGGCTTTGTTGCGAAGGGGCCGGGCATCGTCGAGGAGTATGGCTCGACCCTTGTGATGCCCGAGGGCTGGACAATCCGCAACGACGATTACGGCAACTTAATTCTGGAGAAGCAGACGTGAGCGCAGCAACGGCTAGGGACGCAAGGCCGCCGCTCGGTCCGATCGAGCTCGAAGTCATTGCCGGGACGATCCGAACCGCCGAGCTCGAAATCGAGGCTGCCGTCGAGCGAACCGCGCGCTCGCCGATGATCAGGGACCAGCACGACTACCGCGTGGCGCTCTTCGATGCGAAGGGGCGCAAGCTGACGGGGCGTTCCTACGCCGCCCTGGTCGAGCCGGTCTTCGAGTACTTCGATGAGGGCGATATTCACCCGGGAGACATCTTCTTCTGGAACGACCCCTACAACAGTGCGGGCGGCATCGGGCATATCCCCGATTTGTGCACCACGATACCCATCTTCTACGGCGACCGGCTGATCGGGTTCAGCCAGGTCTTCGGTCACCACGATGATGTCGGAGGCTCGGTGCCGGGCAGTCTGCCCGCCAATGCGACCGACATGTGGACCGAGGGATTGGTGGTGCCCCCCATCAAGATTTACGAACGGGGTAAGATCAACGAAGCCGTATTCAAGATCATTTCGCGCAACTCGCGTCTCTCGGAGCATCTGCGCGGCGATCTCGATGCCGAGATCGGCGCTGCCAGGCTCGGCAGCCAGCGCATCGTTGCGTTGGCTGAACGCTACGGCGTCGAGGCACTGGAAGCGGCCTACGACACCATCATCGAAAATTGCGCCGAGACCATACGCCGCGAACTGCTCCCAAAGATTCGCGACGGCGTCTATTCCTGGGAAGACTACATCGAGGACGACGGCGTCGAAGGGCCGCAGATGCACACGCTGCGCCTGACCATGACCAAGACCGCCGACAAGATCGTGCTCGACTTCACGGGCACCTCAAGGGAGGCGAAGGGACCGATCAACTGGCCGATCGACTACGCGGAGGGAAAATTCGCGCGCAAATGGATGGGGCCGGTGCTTCGCTCGCTCGCGGCTTCGCCCGAGCGGGCGGCCGAAATCGACATGAACGAGGGCGTCCTGGATGTCATCGAGCTGAAATTCCCGCCCAAGGGAACACTCGTGACGCCGAATTTCGGCAAGGCCACAGGCCTGCGTTTCTTCCCCTTGTTGCGTTCGCTCGGGATATTCGCGGCCCTGCTAGCCAAGGCGACCGACGGGCGCATGCCGGCCGACCACGAGACGATCCGAATCTGGGGACTGCATGGCGGGCGCATCGGCCATGATTTTTTCCTGTTTCGCGAGGTCTTGGGTGGCGGCGGTCCGGGACGCCCCTGGGCGGACGGCAGCGACGTCGTTCACGTCGTGCCGAACTCGCGCAATTTGCCCGCCGAGTTTTCGGAGACCCGGTACCCCGTCATCATTGAACGCCTACGCCTTGCGACCGACTCAGGCGGCGCCGGCTGCCGTCGCGGCGGTTTCGGTTACGACAAGCGCGTCAGGGTGCTCGTAGACTGCGAGGCTCTTTCCAACGCCGACCGCGCGCTTATCAACACCTACGGTGTCAACGGCGGCAAGTACGGCGGTACCTATAGTCTGGAGATCGACAATCCTGATGGCTCGCGGCGCAAGCTCGCCGGCATGGACGACCGCGTTGCGGTCGCCTCCGGTTCAACGATCAGGATCCAGACCACCGGCGGCGGGGGCTGGGGGGACCCGCTCGCTCGCGAGCCCGAGATGGTTTGCTACGACGTTCAGTGCGGCCTGGTTTCGGAGCAGGCGGCGCGCGACGATTACGGCGTCGCGCTCGGACGCGAGGGCCGGCGCTACACTGTGGACCGGGATGCGACCGACCGCTTGCGTGGGCGCATGAAGGCCGACCGTGGGCCGCTCCCGATGTTCAGCCGCGGGCCCTACGTTGAGGAAATGAAGCGCAGCAACGGGATCGCCCGCCCGCCCGGCTATGACGACCCGGATGACGGCTGGTTCGCCGACGGCATGGTACCGGAGGCGGCGGAGTGAAGCCGGCGCTATTCGACTATGTAGCGCCACAAAGCATCGAAGGAGCGCTGGAGGCCCTAGCGAGCGACGAGATGGCGAGGCCGCTCGCGGGCGGACAGAGCCTGATCCCCACGATGAACTTCCGCATCGCGGCTCCTTCCACGCTGGTGGATCTCGCGCGGATCAACGCACTCAAGGGATACGCAGTCGACGGCGACGTCATTAGGGTGGGGGCGATGACCCGCCAACGGGACCTCGAACGCGATGCGGCGGTTCTACGGTTGAACCCCCTGATCGCGGAAGTCCTGAGCAACGTCGCGCATATCGTCATCCGAAATCGCGGCACGGTCGGCGGCAGCATCGCTCATGCCGACGCCGCGGCAGAGCTTCCCTGCATGCTCGTGGCGACGGGCGGCTCGGTCGTCGCACGCAGCGTCGGGGGCGAGCGTACGATCGCCGCCGATGACCTCTTCCTGTTTCACATGACGACTGCGCTCGGGGCGGACGAGTTGCTGACCGAGGTCCGCATACCGGCCCTTCCCCCCTGCACCGGGTACGCGTTTCAGGAGGTCGCGCGCCGCCACGGCGATTACGCCCTGGCCGGGGTCTGCGCGCTGGTGACGCTCAAGGAAGGTGTCTGCAGCGCCGTGCGTCTCGCGGCCTGCGGGGTTGCGTCGAAACCGACGCGCCTGGCCGAGGCAGAAACCGCGTTGCTGGGCGTCCCGCCGGAGGGGGACGCCCTCGCGAGCGCCGCCGAGGCCGCACGCGACTATGTGACGGCGGGCGACGACCGCCAGGCCAGCGTGGACTATCGCAGGGACCTCGTCTCGGCGTTGGTCCGGCGCACCGTGATAGCGGCCGCCGACCGGGCGCGGGTGAGAGCGCGATGACGAGACCGGGTGGGCATGCAACACCGATCCGGCAGTCTCCCGATCCGCAGTTCGCGGTGTCGATGACCGTCAACGGCCAGCGGATCGAACGCGAAGTCAGCCCCCGCATGCTGCTGAGCGATTTCATCCGCCACGATCTGCGCCTGACGGGGACCCACGTCGGGTGCGAGCACGGCGTCTGCGGGTGCTGCACGGTGATCATCGACGGCAGGGCCGGGCGCTCCTGCCTTGCCTTCGCCGTCCAGGCCGACGGCACTGAGATTCGAACGATCGAGAGCGTGGCCAGTCCCGACGGCACCCTCCATCCGGTCCAGCAGGCTTTCCGTGAGTGCCACGGGCTGCAGTGCGGCTACTGCACCCCGGGCTTTGTCATGTCGATCGTGGACTACCTGGAAGACAACCCGGACCCGGATCTTTCGGAGGAAGCCATTCGCGAGGTGCTGTCAGGCAATCTATGCCGCTGCACGGGCTACAAGAACATCGTGGCCGCCTTCCGCCGCAGCGCAGAACTGATGCGCGGTTCGTGATAGAGAAACGGGGACCCTAGCCGTGTCGACGCGCCAGTTTGGCGAAAGAATCGAGCGCAATGCCGATGCTGCCCTCCTGCGAGGCGAGGGAAGCTTTATCGACGATATCGACCTTCCAGGCGCGCTCCATGCGGCGTTCGCCCGCAGTACGGTCGCCAGGGCGAGAATTCGCTCGATGGATATCAATGCCGCCGAATCACTCGACGGCGTGGTCAAGGTCTATACCTGCGACACCATTGGCGCGCTCGATGCCGAGTTGCCCCTGCTGATTCCGAACCCCGACCTCACCCATCCGAAGACGCAACGCCCTTTGGCCCGCGACGATGTGTTCTATGTCGGGCAATGCATCGCGATGGTGGTGGCGGTCGACCGCTACGTCGCCGAGGATGCGGTCCGCCTGATCGACATCGACTACGACCCCCTGCCGGTCGAGATGGATCTCGAAAAGGCGGTCGAGGACGGCGCGCCGCTCGTTCACCCGGACGTGCCCAACAACACCACCGGTCGCTTCCGTGTCGAGACCGGAGATACCGACGCGGCGTTCGCGGAGGCCGAGCACATCACGCGGCTCAAGATTCGAGTCGAGCGCAGCACGGCTGCGCCGCTGGAATGCCGCGCGATCGCAGCTCGTTGGGAAGCCGTGACGGGTGAACTGACGGTGTGGGACAGCACACAGTCAACATTGTCGGTGCGTGGCGGATTGGCCTCCGTATTGCGGATCGATGAGAATAAGATACGTGTGATCGCGCCGAATGTGGGTGGGGGCTTCGGCCAGAAGATCATGATGTTCCACCCGGACGAAGTACTCGTTCCGAAAGCGTCAATGGAGCTCGGACGCCCCGTCAAATACATCGAGGACAGAGTCGAAAACTTCATCGGTTCTTCCCAGGAACGTGTACAGATACACACTCTCGAAATTGCGGCCACGAAGGATGGCCGAGTGATCGGCCTCAAGGACGATTTTCTGCACGACACAGGCGCGTTCATTCCCTATGGAATCGCGGTCGCCCAGGTAAGCGCGACATCGATTGCGGGCCCCTATCGCATTCCGAATTTTCGAGTCACCTTCCGCCCGGTATATCTTCCGACGGTGCAGGTGACTCCCTATCGTGGCTGCGGCCGACCGCATGCCTGCTACGCAATCGAGCGCGCCATGGATCAGCTCGCCGGCGAGCTGGGCCTCGACCGCTTTGAAATCCGGCGGCGAAACTTCATCGGGCAGGACGAGTTTCCCTATCTGCGCGAGGGCGTGATCTTCGCCGACGGCCTGCACGTCAACTACGACAGCGGCGCCTACGAGGAAGCGCTCGAGGCGCTCTACCAGGCGATCGACGTTGAAGGCTTTCGTGCAGAGCAGGCGGCCGCCCGCGAGGAGGGGCGATATCTGGGTCTGGGCCTCGGGTTCTACGTCGAGGGAACCGGGCTCGGTCCCTACGAAGGCGGGCACATCAAGGTTCACCCGATCACTGGCAAGGTCTATGTCAACACCGGCCTCACCGACCAGGGCCAGGGACACGAGACGGTCTTCGCCCAGATCGCCGCGGAGCAGACAGGAGCACGAGTCGAGGATGTGATTGTCGTCGAGGGCGACACCGGCGCGTTCGAATGGGGGGTTGCGACCTTCGCCAGCCGTGCGGCGGTTTGCAGCGGTAACGCAATCCACATGGCCGCCGTGAAGGCGCGCGCGCAGATCATCGAGGCCGCGGCCAATATGATGGAGTGCAGCCAGACGGACATCGAGCTACGCGACGGTGCGGCATGGGTGAAGGGAACCGACCG
>JAKZYK010000107.1:0-3065 GCA_047514485.1 Gammaproteobacteria bacterium | reverse complement strand
GTCGCGGTGCCCGAACGCCAGCGTACGTTCTCCGATGCACTCGAACACGAGCACATCGAGGTGGCCGCGGCGCGCGAGATCGACGGCCGGATCGAGTCGATCGGAGGAGAAGCCGGCGCCGCAGCCGATCCGGAAGTCTCGAGTCGTGTTCATCGGTTGCTATTCATCTCAGACCTCCCCGAGGCAGGCATCCACGATGTCGAGGGCGCGGTCGAGGTCGTCGCGCGCGATCACCAGGGGCGGCGAGAGCGTGAGGACGTTTCCCATCGTGTGTCGGCCTGCCGTCGTCGCCCATGGTCGATCCTGATCGCTTCAGGGCTTCTCGCCGCGGGCGAGGCGCGCGTTCACGTCGTCGATCACCTCGATGAGCTGCGCGAAGTCGTCGATCACGTAGTGGGCGCCGGCCTTGCGCAGGATCTCGCGGGTATGGGCCAGCCGGCGCTGGAGCTCCGTTGCGGGCAGGCTATCGCCTTGTTCGAGGGAATCGACGTCCATGTAGTTGCTGTAGCGCGCGATGCCGACGCCCCAGCATCCGGCCTCCAGCGCTTCGCCGATGCCGGAGACCGTGTCGTCGACCTTGACCACCGACGCGATCGGGTGGACGTCGAGCAGATCGAGGTTCCTGTAGACCATGAAGGGCTTGGGCCGCGCACCGTGCACCACCTCGTCGCCGGCGACCGAGGCGTCGGGGACGTATCCCTGCTTCCCGGCGTCCTCTTCGAGGATGTCGACCATGGAGCGGACGAAGCCGGTCGAGCTGCCGATCTTGATCCCGTACTCCTGCTGGAGCTTGCGCGTCGTTTCGGCCACCCCCGGCAGCAGGGTCGTGTACTGGCGCAGGCAGGCGAGCTGTAGCGGCACGAAGTCCTCGAACATGCGATCGACGTCGCCCTGATCCGGCTCCTTGCCGTGCACCGCCTTCCACCGCTCGCGGATCTCCGGCACCTCGGTCAGCGCCTTGATGTGCAGATCCTTGCGCAGGCCCATGGGACCGCGCGCCTCCGTCATCGAGACCTCGATGCCTTGCCTCTTGAACACTTCGACGAACACCACCGCGGGAGCGATGACATAGGCGTCCGCGGTGGTGCCGCTCCAATCGAGAATCATGCCCTTGACCTTGCCGCGATAGGTTCGGGTGTACACGTAGTCCGAGCGAATGCTCATATGGGTCTCCTGAGTTTGTCGTGAAGTTGCCGGTGAATCCTCAGCGCCGCGGTGTTACGCGTGCGCTCCATGTCCATCCCTTCTCCTGTCGGCGAGGAAGGGAGCTCACACCACTGCCCCTTGTTCGATGGCGAGCTTGTTCGTCGTGGAATGGCTCATCATCCATCGTTCGCAGTGGCCCGTCGCCGGATCATGCGTGTGTGCCGAGAAACAACGGGCAAGGGGCATGACTACCTGGGAACACGGGCCTCCGCCCGCCGCGGGCGGGACTCCCGCACTGCTCATGCCGCCGGCATGCAGCGCTCGACCCCCATCTCGTTCAGCGTTTCCCGGACCGCGGCGAGTGCGCCTTCGATCTCGGCGGTCCCGAGGCGTCCGATGCAGCCGACACGAAACGAATCGGCGATGGTGAGCTTCCCGGGGTACAGCACGTAACCGCGCCGGCAGAGGCGGTCGTAGAAGCCCTCGAAATCGAATTTCGGATCCTCGGGTGTATGGAATGTGACGATGATCGGCGCCTGCAGCTCGTCGGGCAGCAGGGTCTCGAAGCCTAGCGCCCGCATGCCCTCGACGAGGATGCGGCAATTCTCGGCGTAGCGTCCGCCGCGCCCGGTCACGCCTCCCTCGGCCTCGAACTCGTCGAGGGCCTTGTCGAGCGCGAGGATGCAGTGGGTCGGTGGCGTGAAGCGCCACTGCCCGTTCTTCTCCATCGACATCCACTGGTCGTGGAGGTCGAAGCTCACCGAGGGCGCGTTGCCCGCGGTCTTCTCGAGCGCGCCGGTGCGCGCGATGCAGAAACCCATGCCCGGGACGCCCTCGAGACATTTGTTCGATGACGCCACTACCGCGTCGAATGGGACCGCCCGCGCATCCAGGGCAATGGCGCCGAACGCGCTCATGGCGTCGATCAGCAGACTCCGGCGATGCGCGGCCGTGACCTCGGCGAGCGTCCCCACCGGATTCAGGATCCCGGAGGTGGTTTCGCAGTGCACGACCGCGACGTGGGTGATCCCCGGATCTGCTGCCAGCGCCTGATCGAGGACAAGTGGATCGCACGGCGTGTCCTCGGGTGTGTCCAGAATCGTCCGGGCGGCGCCCAGCCGCTCGCAGATGCGGGCCATGCGCGCGCCGTAGGCGCCGTTGCTCAGGATCAGCACCTTGCCCCCGGGCGGCACGAAGCATCCCAGCATCGCTTCGACTACGAAGGTGCCGCTGCCCTGAAGCGGTACGCATACATGGGTATCCCGCCCGTGAACGATGTCGACCAGGCGTTCACGCACGCGGCGGTTCACCTCGATGAAGCGACCGTCGCGCGAGCCATAGTCGTGGAACATGGCCTCCTTGACGGACGGCGAGGTGGTCAGGGGGCCGGGGGTCAGCAGCCAGGGATCGCCGGTCGGCGATGCGGCGGGAGATGGACTCACGGTTCGGGACTCTGTGCTCGCGGGTCGGACGGTTGCGTACGATGAGGATGCTTCGATGTCGTATCAGGCTGCGGCTTCAAACGTCGGACTACCCCTGAAGATGGGGGCCGCGCATTATGATAGTTGCGTTCGATCTCGATCAACGCTTTAGTCGGTCGGAATCTCATCCATTTCTTTCAGACCCACCAGCAGCATCGGTGCGACGAGTTCGTGGAGACCACGGCATCGCGTGAATGTGCCGTCTCACGAACGGCATGGAATCAACGCACCCTTGGCTCCGACCTCTTGTATGACAGATTCAGCAGGCCGGGGGCCAAGGGGCCTGTGCTTGCCAAGCGGCTTGGTTTGCGGAGCACGACACCAGCGCGAGTGAAGCCTCTCGTATCGCTAACAAGCATACCGCGGTGCGCCAGGCCGGCCTGCTGCGCGACTGGATTGCCTATCCGGGGGATAGGGCTCGCGATCACCCAGGTCATC
>JAKZYK010000106.1:0-3999 GCA_047514485.1 Gammaproteobacteria bacterium | reverse complement strand
CCTGAAGGATTGGGGGTGAGCCAGGCCGTGGGCGATGTTGGGATGGGTTTGAGTGGGAGGCAGATGTTGTCCTGAACGGTCGGTGGAGGCAACCGCGGCGAAGGGTTGTGCGGTGTTGTCGTGTGAGAATCACCGGTGGTGCGCCGTCCTGCCGTGCGCCGGTACAATGACGCCATGAGCGATCATTCGGACGAAGCTCGCAAGGCGAGGGCCGCCGCACGCCGCGACTGGCCGGTTCGGAAGTTCCGTCTCGGCCATGAGCCGGGAGACGACCTGAGCGCAACGACCACGGCCGAGGAGCGGCTGGCGATGATGTGGCCGCTCGCGATGGAGGCATGGACCCTGGCGGGCCGGCCGATACCGGATTACGAGCGGCGCAACGCGCCGATCCGGGTCATACGGCCCCCTGCCTCGCGGACGAATACTTGAACGACGATTTCCGGGACGTTCTCTCCGAATTTCTCACGGCGCGGGTGCGCTTTCTCGTGGTGGGAGCCCACGCCCTCGCCATGCACGGTGTTCCTCGCGCGACCGGAGATCTCGATCTGTGGATCGATTGCAGCGAGGAAAATGCCCGTCGCGTCTGGACGGCGCTCGCGCGGTTCGGTGCTCCATTGGAATCCCTCGGGGTCACCCTGCAGGAACTCACGACGCTCGGAACGATCGTTCAGATCGGCTTGCCGCCGCGCCGGATCGACGTCATCACCAGCCTGACAAGGCTTACCTTCGATGGGGCGTGGGCCACCCGGGTGATCCACGAAGCGGATGGCCTCGCGTTGCCCTTTCTCGGTCGCGCCGCGCTGATCGATAACAAGCGCGCTGTTGCCCGACCGAAAGACCTGGCCGATGTCGATGCTCTTCAACGCACGGTCCCGAATCGAACAGCCGCACCTTTGGAGAACCTGCCATGAATCATCTCGTCATCCGCGGTGCGACCGTCGTCGACGGTCTCGGCAACGAACCAATCCGGGCGGACGTCGCGGTCCGCGACGGGCGCATCAGCGCCATTGGAGCAGTCCGTGGGGACGCGGAGCGCGAGATCGACGCAGACGGCCTCACCCTCGCACCGGGAATCGTCGATCTGCATACCCACTACGACGCGCAGATCACCTGGGACCGGACCCTCTCGCCGTCTCCCTCGCTAGGGGTCACGACGACGGTGATGGGCAATTGCGGATTCGGGATCGCTCCCGCGGCGCCGCACGTGCGCGACCTCATCCTGCGCAACCTGTCGGTCGTCGAAGGCATGGATCTCGATGCGCTGCGCGCAGGCGTGCGCTGGGAGTTCGAGACGTTCGGCGAGTACATGGCGGCGCTCCGCGCGGCCGCCCCGTGCGCGAACGTCGCGGTACTTGCCGGCCACTCCGTGATCCGCACCGCGGTGATGGGCGAGGCGGCGTCCGAACGGGTGGAGCCGACCGCGGGGGAGTTCGCGCAGATGCAGGCGATGGTTGCCGAGGCGATGGACGGCGGGGCGATCGGACTCGGGGCGTCATACTCGCTCAATCACTCGGGCTACGGCGGCGTGCCGATGCCCTCGACGATCACGGAGCTATCCGAGCTCGACGCGCTCGTGGGAGCCATGGGAACGCGCCCGGCGGGGATTGTGCAGCTTGCCTCCGGTGCGAAGAGCGTCGAGGAGATCGAGGAGATCGCGGCGCGTCACGGGCGGGCGATGTTCAAGTCGACCGGTGTCGCCATGTACAACGACCAGGCGCCCGAACGGTCCATCGAGATGTTCGAAGCCTGCAAGGCCGCGCAGGCGCGCGGCAATCCCGTGTACATCCAGATTCCGTGCCAGCCCCTCGCGTTCGACTTCACGCTCGCCAACGCCTATCCGTTCTTCAGCCACGACGCATTCTCGGAGGCCAAGGCGTATACCCCGGAGCAACTCGTCGCGCTCTTCCGCGACCCCGGGTTCCGCCGGCGGTTCCGGACAAGCCTCGCCGATCCCCGCCCCGGCCTCATTTCCCAGGGCAACTGGGAGCGGGTGGTGGTCGCAGTTCCGGCGCTCGCGAAGAACGAGGTGCTCGCCAATCGCACCATCGCGGAGATCGCGGCGGAACGGGGCGCGGACCCGCTCGATGTGCTGCTTGATCTCGGCCTCGAAGAGAACCTCGAGACCACCTTCATCGGGCAGTTCCTCAACGTCGGCGACGAGGGCGTGGCGCAGTTGCTCAAGCACGATGCGGGCGTCGTCGCGCTCTCCGATGCGGGAGCGCACCTCACGTTCATGTGCGAGGCGGGCTACGGCTTGCACTTTCTCGCCCGCTGGGTGCGGGAGCTTGGCGAGTTCGACATCGCCGACGGAGTGCGGCGGCTCACGAGCCATCCGGCCGATCTCTACGGGATCCCCGACCGCGGGCGGATCGAGGTCGGCGCCTGGGCGGACCTGCTGCTGTTCGACCCGGACACCGTCGGCGTCACCCCGGCCGAACGGGTCACGGATCTCCCCGGAGGAGGGAGGCGCACGATTCGCCGGCCGATCGGAGTCCATGGCGTGTTCTGCAACGGCGTCGAGGTCTTCGACGGCGCCGACTACGTCACGAACGGGCGGGGGCCGGGGCAGGTCCTGGATCGATTCGCGCCGTCGAGCGCGTTCCGCCAAGCGGGCGGGGATGGCGTTTCGCGTTGATCCGCGGATCAGCAATTCGTACGTCTTCCAGAATCGCGTGCGCGGATGATGTCCCATGCGCTGTTCACGCTCCGCAATATGTGTGCCCTGGATGCGGGCGGGGATGCCCCCGTCCGTGGCTAGCGCAGGAAGATCAATACATAGGCGATGGCCAGCACAATGTGCACCGCCGCGTAGGGCGCAGCCAGGACCACGAAGCGGGCGAACGAGACCTCGAGCTGATGCTTGTGCATGATGGTCACCGCCACCAGTGTGGAGGCTGATCCGATCGGCGTGAGGTTGCCGCCGAGGTTGGCGCCGAAGATCACCGACCACCACAGCAACGAATCCGACTGGGTCGCGAACGCGGGCGAGGACAGGATCTTCGCGAGCATCGCGGCGAGCGGAATGTTGTCGGTGACGCTGCTGGCAGCCGCTGCCACCGCGAGCAACAGGCCGCCACCGAGCAGATCCCCGAGCGCGATGATCGGGGCGACGCCCTTGCCGATGAGATCGAGCACGAGCGCCTGCTCCATCACGTAGATGGTCACGAACAGGAACGCGAAGAACAGGATCAGATCCCAGTCGATCGCACTGTAGAAGGTGTCCGCTTCCGCCTTGTAGCGGACCAGCATGATGATCGCGAACGCCATCGCCACGAATCCCATGCCGAGCTTGCCGATCGGCCAGTCTTCGAACGATGCACCGGCGATGAAGCAGATGAACAGCACCAGCATCGCCGCCCCGAACCAGAAGAAGCCCGTGCTCTCGATGCCGTCGTTCTCGTCGAACACCGCCACCCGGGCCGCCGCGGATTCGCGCTCAGCGGCGGACAACCGCTCGATCTTGAACAGCTTGGCCCCCATCCACAGGGTCACCGCGGTGGTCACCAGCACGTACGGTGCGGCCTTGAACACGAACGTCAGGAAGCCGATGCCGGCGGTGGTCCCGACGATGATGTTGGGTACCGACGAGATCAGGGTGAGCAAGCCGCCGACGTTGGTGAGCAAGCCTTCCACGAGCAGAAAGGCGAGCAGCTTGTCACTGCGTCCGAGCCGGTCGAGCGACACCGCGCTCAACGACCCGATAATGATCATCGCGGTCACGTTGTTCAGCACCGCGGAGAACACCACCGTCATCAGACCGTAGAAGATGAGAAGAATCAGCGGATCGCCTCGCGATGTCTTGGTGAGCCTGATCGCGATCCAGGTGAACAGACCGGACCGGCTGGTCACGTCGACGAAGATGCTCGCGCCGAGAATGATGGTGATTACCCCCCAATCGATCGAGGGAATGAACACCGGCAAGCTGATGTGATGTCCGTTCGGCAGCAACACCTCACCGAACGGCAGCAGGCCGGCGAACGCACCGAGAAGCAGGCTCAC
>JAKZYK010000105.1:0-5666 GCA_047514485.1 Gammaproteobacteria bacterium | reverse complement strand
TGCAGACGATGGACGATAAAACCGCAAAGTTTCGAATCGGTCAGGTCGTACGCCACCGTGTCTACCCGTTCCGGGGCGTCATCTTCGATGTCGATCCCGTCTTCAGCAGCACCGAAGAGTGGTGGCAATCGATCCCTGAGCACCTTCGCCCCCGCAAGGATCAGCCGTTCTATCACCTCCTTGCCGAGAACGACTCGACGTCGTATATCGCGTACGTCTCCGAGCAGAATCTCCTCGTCGACGAATCCGGCGATCCGGTGCAGCACCCGCAGGTCTCCGATCTCTTCGGCGAGTTGCAGGCCGGACAGTACGCGGTCCCCGATTCGCTGATGCACTGAGCGAGACGCCCTGCGCATGACCATCCGTCTGTTCGCGACCGTCGCCGTCGCCGCCGGCATGGTCGAAACTCTCGACTATCCGATCCGTTGACCCGCTTTCCCGATGCGCCGCAGCCCAACGGCGTCTGTCCGATGCGTTGAAGATCCGTCTCAAGGAGCTCGAATCATGTCGCACCCGAAGTTCGTCTATCTGAACGATCGCGTGGTCCCGTGGGAGGAAGGCAAGGTCCACGTCGCATCTGTCGGGTTCAAGTTCGGTACCGGGGTCTTCGAGGGACTGCGTGGCTACTGGAATGCGCAGAAGGAGCAGATGTTCGTGCTGCAGCTCGCCGAGCACATGCAGCGGCTCGAGTTCTCACAGAAGTTCATGCGGTTCGACACGATACTCGCCGGCCCGGCCGTCGGGGAGAAGGTGCTGGAGCTGCTGCGGGCGAACGAATTCAAGGAAAACGTCCACATCATGTCCACGGTGTTCGTCGAGGGATTCGGCCCTCCCTCGACGACCGGGCCAATCGGACTCTCGATCCTCGCCGCGCCGAGACGGGACATCCCCTGGACCGAGAGCGGCTGCACCGCCCACATCAGTTCCTGGCAGCGCGTGCCGGACACCGCGATGCCGATGCGGGTGAAGTGCAACGCGAACTATCAGAACGGGCGTCTGGCCACGTTGCAGGCCCAGGCCGACGGATATGACACCGCTATCCTTCTCAACAACCGCGGCAAGGTCGCGGAAGGCCCGGGCATGTGCATGTTCATGATCCGCGGCGGCAAGGCGGTGACCCCGCCGGTGACCAGCGACATCCTGGAGAGCATCACGCGGCAAACCGTGATGACGCTCTGTGACGAGTATCTGGGCATGGAGGCGGTCGAGCGCGACATCGACCGCAGCGAGCTCGCGGCGGCGGATGAAGCCTTCTTCTGCGGCACCGCCTGGGAGGTTACGCCGCTCACCAGTGTCGATCGCCTCCCGGTCGGCGACGGTGAGGTCGGGCCGGTGGTGCGCCGGCTTCAGGAAGTGTTCTTCGGTATCGCGACCGGCGTGCTCGACGATCATCCGCAGTGGCGTACCCCTGTGTACGGTTGACGGCTGATGGAAGGCGCGTACATGACCGATACCGCTATCGCCGAGCAGATCGAGACGGCGCTCGAATCGTCGCAGGTCGAGTATGAGATCTTCCCGTGTGATCCCGAGCTCGCGGACACCGCGGTGTTCTGCGAGCGATACGGTTATCCGCTCGATCGATCGGCGAATACCATTCTCGTCAAGGCGAAGACCGGCGGTGAGCGCTTCGTCGTCTGTGTGGTCCTCGCGAATACACGGCTCGACGTGAACCGCACGATCCGCAAACGTCTCGGCGCGCGCCGGGTCTCGTTCGCGTCGGCGGACGAGACCCGTGCGGTCACTGGCATGGAGATCGGCGGTGTGACTCCCATAGCGCTGCCCGGCGAGCTCGAAGTATGGGTCGATGCCCGGGTCATGGCGTGCGAATGGGTGATCCTCGGCGGCGGCGATCGGTCGCACAAGATCAAGGTGGCGCCCGCGCTCTTCGAGCGGATGCCGGGCGCCGCCGTGGTCGAGGGGCTTGCGCTCGACCCGCCGGCATGAGCGCGGTGCGGCTGCTGGCCGTCGCCATCGCATTCCGTGGGGCTCGGGGCCGCACGTACGCGTGTCCCGCGATCTGCGCCAAATGCGGCGCTGTGGAATCCGGCTCCGGCCTGCGCGCGAACATCGCAGTGCGTGTCGATCGAGACGAAGCCGGTGGCGCATGGACCACGCCGTCGCCCGTCCAGTGCGCGCCGCAAGCCTACCGAGGAAGGGCCCTGGTCCGATACGCGTCGCGCCGTTCGCCGTATGAAGCGAGGCGCCGTGCGGCAGTGTGCGGCATCGACTTGCCCGGCGGGATTGCTGTACGTTTCGGCTCAGTGAGAAACGCGAGATCGGAGTGATCCTCGGACATGACGCGCAAGCTCTACATCAAGACCTTCGGCTGCCAGATGAACGAGTACGATTCCGCGCGCACCGCGGATCTGCTCGCGGCGTCCCATGGCCTCGAGCGTACCGGCCGGGCCGAGGACGCGGACGTCCTGCTCGTCAACACGTGCTCGGTGCGGGAGAAGGCGGCGGAGAAGGTCTTCTCGGAGATCGGCCGTTGGCGCGCCTGGAAGGAGGCGCGTCCCGACCTGGTGATCGGGGTCGGCGGCTGTGTGGCGAGCCAGGAGGGCGCCGCGATCCGGGAGCGCGCCCCGTACGTCGACGTGGTGTACGGCCCCCAGACCCTGCATCGCCTGCCGGAGATGATCGACCCGCACCGCCCCCGGCGCGGAGCGAGCTCGCACCGCGAGCGGAACTTCCCGGCAGTGGATGTCTCGTTCCCCGAGATCGAGAAGTTCGACCGGCTGCCCGCGCCGAGGGCCGACGGTCCCACCGCGTTCGTATCGGTGATGGAGGGGTGCAGCAAGTACTGCTCGTTCTGCGTCGTGCCCTATACCCGGGGCGAGGAGTTCAGCCGGCCGTTCGACGAGGTCATCGCCGAGGTCGTCGCGCTTGCAGAGCAGGGGGTGCGCGAGGTCACCCTCCTCGGCCAGAACGTGAACGCATATCGGGGGGCGATGCACGACGGCCGAGAATGCGATCTCGCCTTGCTCATCGCCTACGCCGCTGCTATAGAGGGGATCGACAGGATTCGATACACGACTTCGCACCCGGCCGAGCTCACCAGCAGCCTCATCGATGTCCATGGGGAGATACCGGAGTTGGTGGGCCACCTTCATCTTCCGGTGCAGAGCGGCAGCGATCGGATCCTCGGACTGATGAAGCGCAACTACACTGCCAGGGATTACGTCGAGAAGGTTCGGCGGCTTCGCGCCGTCCGTTCCGATCTGAGCCTGTCGTCGGATTTCATCGTGGGCTTCCCGGGTGAGACCGATACCGATTTCGAAGCGACCATGGACTTGATCGAGGAGGTCGGCTTCGACGTCTCGTACTCGTTCATCTACAGCGCGCGTCCCGGCACCCCGGCCGCCGATCTTCCCGATGCCGTGCCTCTCGACGTGAAGCGCCGGCGGCTCGCCCGGCTTCAGACCCGGATCGCGGCGCTCGCGCGCGCGGTATCGCACTCCATGGTCGGCGGCCCGGCCCGGGTGCTCGTGGAAGGGCCGTCGAAGAAGGATCCGAACGAGCTTCGTGGCCGCACCGAGAACAACCGGGTGGTGAACTTCCCCGGTCCGCGCGAGCTCGCCGGCACGTTCGCCGACGTGATGATCGTCGAAGCGCTCCCGAACTCGTTGCGGGGCGCGCTCATCGGCACTTCGGCCGCACCGCCCTGAATTCCCTCGCCGGAACCCGTATTCGAACCTTGGACTCGAACCACCGTCTTCGAACCGAGATCTCCCGCTGACCGTGCCGCCAGCACGCGCCGAAACGGACATCCTCCTCGAGCCCGCGGACAACGAGCGACTCGCGAGCCTCTGCGGCCCGCTCGATCAGCATCTGCGGCAGCTCGAGCACAGGCTCGGGGTGGAGATCACCACGCGCGGAAACATGTTCCAGGTGCTCGGGGAGCCGGTCCCGGTCAAGGCGGCCAGCGAGATCATCCGCAAGCTGTACGCCTCGACCGGCGAGGAATCCCTCACTGCCGATCGGGTTCACCTGTTCCTGCAGGAATCGGAGATCGAAGAGTGCCTCGACGCGGACCCCGGCGAAGGCGAGTCGGTGAAGGTCCGGCGCGGCATGGTACGGGGGCGCGGGCGCAATCAGGCTCGGTATCTGCGCGCGGTCCGTACCCACGACGTCAACTTCGGCATCGGCCCGGCCGGCACCGGCAAGACGTACCTCGCGGTGGCGTGCGCGGTGGAAGCCCTTGAAGCCGACCGGGTGACCCGCATCGTGCTGGTGCGCCCGGCCGTCGAGGCGGGCGAGCGGCTCGGGTTCCTCCCCGGCGATCTCCAGCAGAAGGTCGACCCCTACCTCCGCCCCCTGTTCGACGCGCTCCACGAAATGCTCGGCTACGAGCGCACCGCGAAGCTGATGGAACGCAACAGGATCGAGGTGGCGCCGCTCGCGTACATGCGCGGCCGTACCCTGAACGAGTCGTTCATCATCCTCGACGAGGCGCAGAATACATCGGTCACGCAGATGAAGATGTTCCTCACCCGTATCGGCTTCGGCTCCACCGCGGTGGTGACCGGCGACGTCACCCAGATCGATCTGCCGAGCGGCCAGCGTTCCGGGCTGCGCCACGCCGCCGACGTGCTGCGGTCGGTGAGCGGGATCACCTGGACGTGGTTCGATACCAAGGACGTGGTGCGTCATCCGATGGTGTCGCGGATCCTCGACGCCTACGAGGCGGCTGCGGGGAACGAGGGCGGATGAGCTCCGGGGTCGCGGTGCAGCGCGCGTGCGCGGCTTCGGGGGTTCCGCCGCCGGGGAAGCTCGTGCAGTGGGCCGAGGCCGCCCTTGCCGGGCGCTCGGAGGGTGCGCAGATGACGGTGCGGGTGGTGGACGAGGCGGAGGGCGCGACGTTGAACGAGCGCTACCGACGCCGGGCCGGTGCGACCAATGTCCTCGCCTTTGCGTTCGATGCGCCGGAGCTGCCCTCTCTCCGGATCCTCGGCGACATCGTAGTGTGCGCGCCGGTGGCGGCTCGCGAGGCGCGCGAGCATTCGAAGCGGCTCGATGCGCATTGGGCGCATCTCGTGATCCACGGCACCCTGCACCTGCTCGGCTACGACCACGAGGAGCCCGGATCGGCGCAGAAGATGGAGGCGATCGAGCGCGAGATCCTCGACCGGATCGGCTATCCCGATCCATACGTGGCCGGAGCCGGACCGTGAACGAACCTCCGGACGGCAGACCGGGCGCGCGGTCGTGGCTCGAGCGCTTCGCCCGGGTGTGGTCGGGCGAGCGGGGCGAGCCGCGGGACCGGGCCGCGCTCGTGCGGATCCTGCGCGACGCCGAGCGGCGCGACGTGCTCGGCCTCGACGCCCTGGCGATGATCGAGGGCGCTCTCGCGGTCGGCGACATGCAGGTCCGCGACATCATGGTGCCGCGCGCGCAGATGGTGGTGATCGAGGCCGACGAGCCGCCGGAGAAGTTCGTCGGCGCAGTCGTCGCATCGGGACACTCGCGGTTCCCGGTGATCGGCGACAACCGCGACGAGGTGGTGGGCATCCTGTTCGCCAAGGATCTGCTCACGCACTTCGCACGCAACGGCGGCGATCGTTTCGGCCTCGAAGATGCGGTGCGGCCCGCGGTCTACATCCCGGAGAGCAAGCGGCTCGATGTCCTGCTCCGGGAGTTCCGGGCCAGCCGCAACCACATGGCGATCG
>JAKZYK010000104.1:0-4296 GCA_047514485.1 Gammaproteobacteria bacterium | reverse complement strand
GGTCCAGGGTCTGCAGGCGCTGGGTGTCGAGCTTCACGATCATCCTCCGATGATCCGGGACCCAGCCCCCTTCAGGCTCATCTCACGTTGGAATCAATCCTCCCTTCAGGCTCACTTCTCATTGGACAAGACGCACCCGGTCAACTCTCCGGACTCTCTGATAGAATGCAACCCATGGCTTCCAAGCAACGTCGCAGACAGCCGCCCCCCGCGCCCGTCGTCGAGACGCGCTCGAACGGCGGGCGGTGGGCGCTGATCGCGCTCGGTGTCGTCGTCCTCGCCGGCACCGGGGCTTTCCTGATGTCACGTGCGGACCGGGCGGTACCGGCCTCGCCCGATCAGGCGAGCGAAGCGTCATCCGCGCCTGCATCTCCAACGGCTTCGGGCGGCGCGCCGGCGTCCTCCGCCCCGCAGTTCACGAGTGCGGATCTCGAAGGATTGCCCATGCCGCCGCTGCCGTACGTGCCGCAGACGGCGGGTCCGGCCGACCTCATGAGGCAGGCCTACGTGTTCGCCGCGCGGAATCCGGATGTGCTGGAGTACGTCCCCTGCTATTGCGGTTGCGGCAACAGCGACGGGCATCGGTCGAACGTGGACTGCTTCGTCGAGTCGCGCGCACCGAATGGTGCCGTGACCGAGTGGGACGTCCACGGCATGACCTGATCGCATTGTCTGGCAGTCGCGCGTGACGCGATGCAGATGCATGCTCTCGGCGCAGCGCCTTCGGATATCCAGGGCGCCGTCATGAACAAGTACGCTTCACAGTCCGCCTACGCCACACCGACGCCGACCGCACCGCGTGGCAACTGACCGACCCGTCCGGGGGCGCCCACGGTCTGCGTGAGCGCACCCGGACATGGCGCACCCGCCATCATCCTGCATGGTGCCGCGCAATCCTTCCCGGCCACCGGCGGAACTGCTTTCCAGGCTGTACGAGTCTATCCCCGAGGGGATCTACATAGGCGCGCTCGACGCCACGACCGTCGAGACGTTGAGCGCGAACCCGCACATGAAGCTCATGTTCGGGTTCGACCCGGACGAACCCGACGGGAGGCTGCAGCCGTTCGCAGCCGACCGATTCGTCGATGAGCGGGCTCGCACCGACTTCATCACACGGTTGCGCCGGGACGGCGCGGTCACCAACTACCTCGTCCGTCTCCGGCGGGCCGACGACAGCTCGATGTGGGTCGAGGTCACCGCAACGCTGCATGCGCCGGACGACCACGGTCCCCCCCGCCTCGATGCCCTCGTACGCGACGTCAGCGAGCGGCGGAAGCTCGACGCGCTGGGGCGCGACCCGGGCCATGAGCTGGTGCAGTCGGAGAAGATGGCGGCCCTGGGCCAGACGATCTCCGGCGTGGCCCACGAGCTGAACAATCCGCTGGCGACCATTCTCACGTGTGCGGAGCGATTGGCGGCTCGCCCCGTCGAGGCCGAGACGAAACGCGGGGTCGAGACGATTCTCGGCGAGGCGGAGCGGGCCGCGAGGATCGTAAGGAACCTGCTGACATTCGCTCGCAAGCGCAATACCACCCGGGCGCTCGTCGACATGAACGGCATCGTGCGCGACACCCTGGCCCTGCGCGCCTACGAACAACGCATGTCGAACATCACGACCCTCGATGCCCTCGCCAGCGGGCTGCCCCACATCTTCTCCGACCCCCACCAGGTGAAGCAGGTGCTGCTGAACCTGATCATCAACGCCGAACACGCGATGCTGGCCGCGAACGGCCGGGGCTCGCTCGTCACCCGGAGCTGGTATGACGATGCCCAGGGCATGGTCACCCTCGAGGTCAATGACGACGGTCCCGGCATCCCGGACGACGTCCGGACCAGGATCTTCGATCCCTTCTACACGACCAAGGCGATCGGCAAGGGAACCGGACTCGGGCTGACCGTGGCCTATGCCATCGTTCAGGAGCACGGGGGACAGATTCGGGTCGATTCGGTTCCCGGCGCCGGAGCATCGTTCTTCGTATCGTTTCCGGCCGGCGCGGGCGTGTGGCGCGCAGCGCCGGCGGCCACCGTCAACCGGACGCCGGCGGCCGGGGCCCGCGTCCTGCTCGTGGAGGACGAACCCGCTCTCGCCGCGGCGGTGGCCGACTCGCTGGCCGACGCCGGCTACCGCGTGGAGCGGGCCGGCGACGGGGAAGAGGCGCTGCAACGCGTCGAGGACCAGCCTTTCGATCTCGTCATCTGCGACCTGAAGATGCCGCGACTGGACGGACGGGCGTTCTACCGGGTGCTGTGCGAGACGAATCCGTCACTCGCCCGCCGCATGATCTTCGTCACGGGGGACGTGGCGGGCACCGATGCGGATCGCTTCCTGGTCGAAACCGGATGCCGGTGGCTGGCCAAGCCGTTTCGACTTCGCGATCTGCTCCGGGTGGCCCACGAGGTGCTCGGATAACCGAGCGCCGGCCCGGGGTCACGCGGCGCTCGTCCTGCGAGCCGCCATCGGCAGGCGAGCCTTGGCCATGTTCAGCCGCCGGCGGCCCCGTCCCACCGGTGTCGCACCGGCGGCCATCGACGCCGCCATCGGCTTGGGACTCAGGTCGGGCCCGAGCTCCTTGCGCAGGCGCTGCACCGCGCGCGCATGCAACTGCGAGACCCGGGACTCGTTCACCCCGATCTCGCCGCCAATCTCCTTCATCGTGACGTCGCCGTAGTAGTACAGGCCGATGACCTTCCGTTCGCGGGCCGGCAGCGCCTTGATAGCCTCTCGGACCCGGTTGGCGACATCGTCCCGCTCGCAGACCCGGTCCGGCCCCGGCAACTCCGCCGGGGCCATGACCGGCGGCAGAGTTGCACTGTGCGCGGCGTCGCTGGAAGCGAGAGGCGACGTCGATTCAATCGTCTTGATGCGAACGATGGTTCGGCTCAGCCGTGCTGCGTCCGAGCCCATGTATTTCGCGAGGTCTGCGAGAGACGGCTCGGCTCCGAGCTCGTGACGCAGCTTCTCGCGGGCCGCCTCCAGCTCCCGCCGGACCTTGCGAACGCCGCGAGGCCAGGCATCGCGGCGCATGGCGTCGATCATCGCCCCCCGGACGCGCCGTTCGGCGAACGTCTCGAACTTGATGCCGCGCCGCTCGTCGAACCGGTGCGCCGCGTCGATCAGGCCGATCATGCCGTCCTGCACCAGATCGCCCAGATCGATCGAATGCGGCAGGGTAGCGGCCATGCGCCGGGCCATCGCTTCCACGAACGGCACTCCGGCGGTGATGCGGTCGTGGTCCTTGCGGTCGGATACGGGTACTTGTGCCTTCATGATGGTCGCCTCCGAAACATCGGTCCGGCATGGCACGCCGAACCCACGAAGAAACCGTCGCCATGTGCTTATATAGCAAATCACATGCCACCTTTTGTGATGGAGAGTCGACAAGGCGACCAAGCCGTAGTTTGTTTTGTAAGTATCTTTTAATAAAGGAGTTACTTGAATGTTGGGCATTCGTCGACCTGGCGCCGGAGATGCGCCAGATACCGACAGGTCCGTCACAAAATTGACATTACGGGTCCGTCATGTCACTATGTTGACGGTTTGGCGCGGCTGGGAGTTCGTTCCGGGAAGGCGAAGGGGGGATGCGGGACGAGAAGTCCGTCCGCACGCGGTCGGGGAGGGCCCCCCGGCCTTGTCGACGGGTAGCCCGTGGCGAAACCGAACGAGGCTCCGCGCCTGGGGCTTCTAGTGGCGGCAGCGCTCCTGAATGTACCGGGCGGCGCTGATCGCCTCGACGGTGCTGCTGACGATTTGGGAAGCTCGCGCGCGGCTCGTGTCGTCGTCGAGCTGCGCATCGAGAAGCTCGGCGTTCGCCAGAATGATGCCGAGCTGATTGTTCAACCGATGGAAAAGGGTGCCGAGATCAGTCGGCTGGTCCATCTGGGAAATGTCCATCGTGTCCTGGGAACGGAATCACGCGATGCTGCTGGTCGATCGACGGTCAATCCGTCCGCGGCGCATCCGGCTGGGTGACGCCCGCATGCGGATCGCGCCACAGCGTATCGACGAAGATCCGCACGGAACCGCCGGCCGTCCGCACGTACTCGACCTTGCCACCGGCGATCCAGTTGTAGATCGTGCGGCGGCTGACTCCCACCAACTCACCCGCCTTCGCGATCGAGAGGGTTTTCCTATTAGCAATCATGACAGACGCTCGCGTTTCGCCCACCCAGGTCTTCCCGGTCGATCCGCGCTCCCTGACAGGCTCAAGGATGGTATCGGCACCTGATGACCCCTTCATTAGATGAGGCGGCGCCCCATGCCTGAACGCGAAATTCACCTGCTGCTGGTGGAAGACG
>JAKZYK010000103.1:0-3423 GCA_047514485.1 Gammaproteobacteria bacterium | reverse complement strand
GACGACATGCGCGCGTGCCTTGGCCTGATGTGGGGGTGCGATGGGGGCGTGCGGTGGGTCGCGCGGTGGGCGTCCGCCGGCGGCGATCCGTTCGCAACCGCGATCGCCGAACTGAGCCCGCGCGTCGGTTGTGATCTGATTTTGGTTTTAGCGTTCGCCCGATCTTCTGAGCCCGTCCTAACCGGAGCCGTGGGCGCAGCCCGCGGCGGAGGGCGGGCTCAGTCAAGCGGTGGGGGTAGACTCTGGGTGTGGTCGGGGACTGTTCGTAGGCGTGTGCCGTGCTGGTCGCGCGGTTGCCTAAGCGACGGGATCCCCGGCCGCTTTCGTTCAGCGCTCCGGTCGCGGGCGCGGGTTAGAGCCCAAGTCCGGATTCGCCTCGGTGAGCGTTAGCGTCGTTTGCGCGGGCTGCTCGATGCCGAGCCGCGCAAACGTGCCGAGCACGAGCGCGTTGATTCGCCCGAGCGCTGCGCTGTGGCTGTGGGCCTGCGCGTTGCTCGCTATGGCGCCGATTTGGGCGATGACCGCCTCGAGGAACCGGATGCGGTCGGTAGGGCTGATCGTCTGTGTCTGCGCCTCGCGGCGCCGGCGTGCTTCTTCGATTTCGTTCATCGGTTTGTCCTCAATCCCGATCGTGCTCGTTGCTCCGGGGCACAATCCCGAAGCGGGCCCGCCGGCGCTGTGCGTCGGGCGCGGGTTTTTCCAGCTCGGCGCGCTCGTCTCGCAGCGCGCGAATCTCGAACGGCAAGGCGGCGGCGATCATTTTCGCGACGGTCCCGGCGGCGTCGGCTGCCCAGCGCGTGATCCTCCACGCGGGGCCGCGCTCGAGCGTGGGCTGCTCGGCGCGGATCGCGTCGAGCCTGTTCTCGAGGACGCGCGCGGCACTGTCCGCGCCGTTCTCCGATTTGCACGGTAGCTCGTCCGCGATCGGGCTCGGGTGCGCGGGCGGGATGTCGGGTGTGAGTCGTTCTTTCGCGACCGCGTCGGCCGCGTCGCACATTGAGCGCACCGCGGGTCCGCCGAATGGATAGACCGACTGCTGTCGCGGGCTTCCCTTGTCATCTCACCAGCCCCTTCTGCCGGCCGCGGCGAAGTGCGCGTTTTCGATTTTCACGTCGAGAAGGGTAGATGGTGATGACACGCGCATCGCGCACCACCAACTTCTTACTCGTCAGGCGCTCCAGCGCCTGGATTTCACGCTTGCGAAAGTCGATCTCGCGTTTGGCGTCCTGTTTCCGTACCAACCAGGTCTCGTCGTCAATCTGCGTTGCGCACGTGAGGATGAGAGTGATGTCTCCGCTCCGAATGCCTCGCTGCTGCATGCGCGTCTCGGCATGGCGGGTGTAGGCGATATCCGTCATTGGCTGTCTCCTTACTTCCTCCTGTCACCCGTCGTCCGCGTCCGCGGAGCCGCCGACGGTTGCCGCGTCGAGTCCCGCGCTCAGTTTGTCTGCTAGGTCATCCCAGCCTTCCATGAAATCTTTTGCATCGTCGAACACGACAAAGGCGTCGCCGCTCGCCTCGTAGAGCTGAGGAGCCGCCGCGAGCAGCATGGCGTCCTCGAGACGGGTGATGTTGTCGGCGACGATTCGACCGACTGGCCCGTGTGTGTCGCACACCGCATACCTGCTCCCATTCTTGACAGGAATCCAATTCCGATGCGGTCGTATGTCCCGGCTCAGCAGGACCCCGAAGGCCACCTTTGCCAACGGAGGAAACCTGCCGGACTTGAACCATCCGTTCACGGTGGTCTCCGGCACATCAAGGACTGCACCGAGCTTCCGTTGCCACCCGCGGCCATACCGGTGTTCGAAAGCCGACTTGAATTGCGATTCGTCGATGTAGCTCGTCAGTTCTTCGCGATACGCCGCATCCCTAGTCACTCTGATACCAGCCATTGGACTTAGCCCGTAATACGTGAGTTAATCCACCATAACACACCGAATTTCGGATTCACAGTAACTAAAATAGGATGAGTGAGTGAACCGGTGATTCTGCTTCAACGACTTCACTGAGGAGCTGGGAGGGGGGAGGTGAGCCAGTACGTGAATTCTGTAAACGGCGACCGAGCCGTTCAATCCCACAGCTCCCCCAGGCTGAACGTGATCGCATCGAACGGCCGGATGCTGATCGGATCGTCGTCCTGCGCGCTCGCAATGAGCAGCCACTGCGCGTCGTGCAGCTCGAAGGCCTCGAGGGTGCGGTCCACCGGGTCGATGAGCCACAGGTGGGGGACACCGGCGCCGGCGTAGATCGGGCGCTTCTCCTGCAGGTCGAGCTTGCGCGTGGAGGCTGAGAGGATTTCGCACGTCCAATCCGGCGCGAGTGTGAAGTACGCGGTGTCGGGGAGTTCCGGCATTCGCTCCCGGCGCCATCCGGCCAGGTCCGGCACCAGGATGTCCTCGCCGAGGTGCAGCTCCGGCTCGTCGAGGATCCGCCATCCGCCCGGGCCGCCTCGGCCGCGGTCGAAGGGTCCACCGATTTCGATGCCGAGCACCGAGGTCGCCGTTGCGTGGCGCGGTGCCGGGCGTGGATGGGTGTACAGCGTGCCGGCGATGATTTCCGCGACCAAGTGCGCCGGCGCGTCGAGCACGTCCTGGTAGGTGGCCCGGGGGGTGCGGGTTGAATCGTGCTTGTGCGCGGCGGATTGGGCCATCGAGGTCCTCCTCGGGTCAGGATACCGGGCGGCGCCGGCGGCGCAAGATCCGCGAGAGCACGTTTCTGCAGGCGTCGGCGCAGGTCCGGGCGCCGGCTCGCAGGTGGGTGATGTCTGTCTGGCACACCATGCATTGCCGGAACAGTGCCGGTGCGATCTCGAGCTGGCGGGCGTCGTCCTCGATGGCCTGGGCGCACGCGGTGCAGACCGACCAGGCTTGACCGCGCTTTCGCGCG
Source organism: Gammaproteobacteria bacterium (assembly GCA_047514485.1). GTDB lineage: Bacteria > Pseudomonadota > Gammaproteobacteria > HK1 > HK1 > HK1. The sequence goes on along the minus strand of JAKZYK010000103.1, from coordinate 534 downwards.
TTCTCGGCGATGACGCTTCGGCAGCGCCGGCATCGTCGCCGGCGCCCCGCGGTGCGCTCGAGCAGCTCCAGCGCAAGCCGCACCGTGCGGGGATCTCCGGCGTCTCTCGCGGATGGTTCCGGACCGGACATAGCCGTGAGCAGTATCACGAGCCGATGAACCGTGACACGGTTACAGTCCGATGTGACCGTATGGGAATTCTGTCGCAGGCGACCCCACCGAAGGCCCGGGAGCCGGAGCTCCCGGGCCTTCTCTCTCATTCGTCTTTCATCCGCCTGATAACCTCCTCGTCCACGAATGGCGGTTCAACCCCCTCGAAAATCTCATCGATACCGTCAAGCAAATTCTCCGAACCATGTTGAAGGTGAGCGCTGTCGCCAGCTTCAAGGTCTTTGTCTTTACGTCCATGTGCTGTCGTCTCCAGCGGGTGAAGTTGTCCCGACGACGAAAGGGCGTCGGGTCGCACCACCCCGGTATTCAGCACGTGCCGGACAGCGGCGCGCCTGCTGGTGATAGGGCCCTCAAGTCCATCTG
>JAKZYK010000102.1:0-5437 GCA_047514485.1 Gammaproteobacteria bacterium | reverse complement strand
GAGACCGGTCCTGTGACCGCCCCGGCGACCGCGCCCAGGGTCATGATCTGGGTCCAGCATCTGATGGGGATCGGCCATCAGCGCCGGGCCGCCGCCATCGCTCGCGCCCTCGCCGAGCGCGGCGCCGATGTCGCATACGTGACCGGCGGCGCGGGGGTTCCGGATGTCGATTCCGATCGGGTCCGGGTCGTCACGCTCCCCGCCGCCCGGGTCGCGGACGCGAGCTACCGCGCGCTTGTGGACGTGCGTGGGCGCGAGGTCGACGATGCCTGGCGGGCCGCGCGCCGGAACATGCTGCTCGCCGCGTTCGTGGAGCACGCGCCGCACGTGCTTGTCACCGAGACCTACCCGTTCGGCCGGGGGTTGCTGCGTTTCGAGCTGGAGCCGCTGGTCGAGCGCGCCCGAGCCGCTCGATGCCGGCTCGTCAGCTCGGTCCGCGACGTGCTCCAGCCGCCGTCGAGCCCGTCCAAGGCGCGGGCCGCGGCCGACCGCGTGCTGGAGTGCTACGACGCGGTGCTCGTCCATGGCGACCCCGCCTTTGTCCGGCTCGATGCGAGCTTCCCCGAGGCGGAGCGGATCCGGGAGCGCCTCCGCTACACGGGGTACGTCGCGGCGGGGCAGGGGCCGGCCGCTCCGCCCGGGGTGGGCGAGGGAGAGATCGTCGTCTCCGCCGGTGGCGGGGTGGTCGCGCACCGACTCGTGGACACCGTACTCAAGAGCGCGCACCGCGACCCTCGCTTGCGATGGCGGATCCTCGTCGGACCGAATGCCGGCGCCGGTGTCCTGGCCGGTTGGCGCCGGGCCGCGGCGGTGAACGTCATCGTGGAGCCGAACCGCGCCGACTTCGGATCGATCCTCTCCCGGGCGCAGGTCTCCGTCTCCCAAGCGGGCTACAACACCGTCACCGACCTTCTGGCTGCCGGCGCACCGGCGGTGCTGGTGCCATTCTCCGCCGGAGGCGAACGCGAGCAGTCGATCCGCGCCCGCGTTCTCGCCGACGCGGGAGCCGCACGGGTGATCGACGAGGACCGCCTGACCCCCGAGACCCTGCTCGAAGCGGTCCGCTACGCCGACGCGCCCACCGCGGAGCCCCGGCGCGTCCGTCTCGACGGCGCCGGAGAGAGTGCCGATGCCATTCTTGAAGTCGCCCGCGCCGTTACCGGCTCTCTCCGGTGTTGAACGCAATGCGCCCCGCATCGTGTCTTGCCGGGGAAAATCATGATGAAATCGAATGCCGTATCACCTCCTGATCGAATGGACTGGTCCGATCTTTCCAATGAGCTCGATGCGTGGCGCGGCGAAGGCCGGATCGCCTCGCTGTGGTGGCGGGACGACGACGCCGCGGCGCCGGTGCCGGCTCTCGACCGCCTCGCGGATCTGGCGCACGAGCATGCGGTTACGGTGGGGCTGGCGGTAATCCCTGCTCTCGCGCAACCCTCCCTTGAGCCGTGGCTCGAGCCGGTGCGTGCCGAAGTGCTGCAGCACGGATGGGCCCACCGCAGCCATGCCGCGGGCGGCGAGAAGAAGTCGGAGCTCGGGCGCCATCGTGTGCCCGGCGTGATGACGGTGGAGCTGTCGAAGGGCTTGGTGAAGCTGCGCGAGCTTGCCGGCGCCCGGTTCCAGCCGGTGCTCGTCCCGCCGTGGAACCGGATCGATCCGGCCCTGATCCCGACCCTGCCGCGCGCCGGGTTTCGCGGCTTGTCGGCGTACGGTCCCCGCCCCGCGGTGGAGCCGGCGCCGGGACTCAGGCAGACGAACTGTCACGTCGACGTGGTGGACTGGCGCGGCGGACGGGGGTTTGTCGGACGCGACCGAGCCCTTGCCGCGGTGGTCGCTCATCTCGTTGCGCGGCGGGCGCGAACGGTGGATCCGGCCGAGCCGACCGGGCTTCTGACCCACCACGCAGTGCACGAGGAGTCGACCTGGACGTTCATCGCCCGATTCCTGGAACGGACGTGGCATCATCCGGCGGCGCGCTGGCTCGCTCCGGGCGAAGCGATACTCGGATGACGGAATACCGCTCGGGGACTTCCATGAACGACGGTTCGGCCCGGAGGAGCTGGGCGCCGCCGGAGCGCAAAGTCAATTCCCGTCGAGTGGACTCCCGCATCCGGTGCGGCGGCTTGCCCTCATCGCCGCCGGCGTGTCGAGCGTGTGCCCTGCACATTGCTGAACGGCCCCTGCTCGCCCAGTACCGTCTCCTCCGAGACTTCGATGTCCGTCCGGGACCGTAGCGTGAACGGGGCTTGGCTGGAGAGCCCGAATGACTGAGGAGCGACACCCCCCCTCCCTTCTTGCGCTCGCTGGAGGAGGCCATGTCGCCTACCGCTTTCTGCCGGGGCGGTCCCCGACGGTCGTGTTCCTCTGCGGCTACGGATCGGACATGTCGGGGACCAAGGCGCGGTTTCTGCACCACCTGTGCGGGGAGGCCGGACATGCGTACCTGTGTTTCGACTATCGCGGGCGCGGTGCGTCGTCCGGCCGTTTCGAAGACGACACGATCGGCTCCTGGACCGACGATGCCTGTGCCGTGATCGGGGCCGTCACCCGGGGGCCGCTCGTTCTCGCCGGATCGAGCATGGGCGGGTGGATCATGCTGCTCGTCGCACGCTGGTTCCCGGAGCGGGTGCGCGCCCTGGTGGGCGTCGCCGCCGCTCCCGACTTCACCGAGGATCGGATGTGGGCGCAGATGCCTGCAAGCGAGCGCGAGACGCTCGCAACCCGAGGCGTCGTCTACGTGCCCAGCCGGTATTCGGACGATCCGTACCCGGTGAGGTCGCGCTTCATCGAAGAGGGCCGGGAGCGGTTGCAGTTGCGCGGCCGGATCCCCCTCGATTGCCCCGTGCGTCTCATCCACGGCTATCGCGACGAGGACGTGCCGTGGCAGACCTCGCTTCGTCTCGGCGCGCGGTTGCGGTCGAGCGACGTCACGGTGGAGATCGTGAGCGACGGCGACCATCGTCTCTCTCGGGACGTGGATCTCGCGCGCCTTGCGCGTACGCTGCACGGCGTTCTCGACGGTTCCGGGGCGTGACTGTGTCCCGGCATCGCCGACCGCGGCGGGACTGTCCGGCGCACGCCGCCGCGCTCGAATCGCCCGCGGTGGTGGAGCGGTTCGCACTCGCGGGCTTCGGCCGTCTCCGGCCGTGACCGACTTGCCCATGACCGACCCGGCCGCTAGCGTCGTCCGGGCGCTGGCCGATGGCCGGCCCCGAGACCGCGGCAGCCTCGCACGCGAGTGCGGGATCGACGAAGCGTCCCTCGAGGAGGCGTTCGAACAGCTCTCGCGGCTCGGGGCCGCGCTGACCGTCGAGCCGGAAGCGGTCGCCCTGCCTCGGCCGGTCGATCTGATTGATGCCGGACAGATCCTGCGCTCCGTGCCGCGGTTGCGGCCCGAGGCGGCGCACGTACGCTTCGCAGTCGATTCCACCAATACGGTCCTCGCCGAGCGCCTGCGCGCCGGAGGCGCCGCGCCGGAGCTCTGTACCGCGGAGATACAGACGGCGGGGCGGGGCCGCATCGGGCGGCGCTGGGTGTCGGGCTTGGGGCGGAGTCTCGTGCTGTCCGTCTCGTGGTGCTTCACCACACGCTCGCACGAGCTGAGCGGTCTGTCGCTGGCCGTCGGCGTCGCGCTCGCCGAGACGCTTGCGGCCGGCGGGTTCGAGCGCGTGATGCTCAAATGGCCGAACGACCTGGTCATCGACGACCGCAAGCTCGCGGGGATCCTCGTCGAGGTGAGCCACCCCCGGCCGGGCTTGGCCGCGTGCGTGGTCGGGGTCGGCTTCAATCTCGACCTCGCGCCAGCGGACGCCGGCCGAATCGATCAGCCGTGGACCGATTTCGCACGAGAGTTCGGCCGGATTCCCGCACGGAGCTCGCTGGCGTCGGATGCGGCCAATGCGATTCTCGATGCCTGTGAGCAGTATCGGGACCGCGGACTCGCGTCTTTCGCGGCACGGTGGCGAGAGCGCGATGCGCTTCGTGATCGGCCGGTGCGCGCGCTGTCGGGAGGAGTGCCGATCGAGGGGGTGGCGCGCGGGATCGACAGCGACGGCGCGTTGCTCGTCGAGCATGCCGCGGGTGTCACGCGCTGCGCGTCCGGCGAGGTCAGGGTGCGGGCGCTCGGAGCCTGATCGGGATTGGGATGCAGCCGCCGGTCGCGGTCCGGTGCGCTCTGCCTTGGAAACCGTGGCCCCAATTTCCTCGACATTTTGAGCGTTTTGTATGAGATTTGATCGGTAAGAGGCTAAAATCCGATCGGCTCCCGTGCGATACGGCGAGCATGTCGATGGAGGGGCTTCCGGCGCCATTCCCCCCGGGCTCCATCGCTCCCGGTGCCTGTCCTTCGAGGGACATGGCGCGGACACCATCGACGCAGCCGGCTTAGCTCAGTTGGTAGAGCAGTTGCCTTGTAAGCATCAGGTCGTGGGTTCGAATCCCTCAGCCGGCACCAAACAAAATCAGCGATTTATCGAAATAATCTCCGGATTTATCAATGAGTTACGAGAAACCGTGCCTGTCCGGGCATGTCTTGCAGCGTCCGATACGCTCCGCTAATATCCATCCGGTAAAGGTGGCTGTAAGGCGCGGGCCACCTTTACGAGAGGCACGAAGGTGGCCGCACAAGGGGCCACGGGAAGGCGACACGGGGGGTGGAATCTAGAGCGCGACTGACACGGCAAAGAAACGGGGCGGACGGCGGTTGAATTCGGCACTGAGCGACCGGGCGGTGAAGGCCGCGAAGACGCCCGGGCGGCACTACGACGGACACGGGTTGTTCCTGCTTGTGATGCCGAGCGGGGGGAAGCTTTGGAAGCAACGCATCGCGATTCACGGCCGGCGCGTCGAGCTTGGGCTCGGCGGATATCCATTGGTGACACTGGCAATGGCGCGCGAGGCTGCAATCGAGAATCGCCGCATGGCGCGAGCCGGGCGGGACCCGCGGATTGAGCGGCGCCGGGCGGCGGCCGAATCGATGACCTTCGAGGCGGCGGCGCACGAGGTCTACAAGCTCTACCGGCCGCGCTGGCGCAGTGAGAAGTACATCGAAGAATGGTTGGCGAGCATGGCGCGGGACGTGTTCCCGAAGATTGGGACGCGACCGGTGAACGCGGTGGACGTCCAGGACGTGATCGACGTGCTGATGCCGATCTGGCGCGAGCGGCCGGTGACCGCGAAGCGCGTCGGGCAGCGGATCGGCGTGGTGCTCCGATGGGCGATTGCGCAGCGGCTTCGCGCCGACAATCCCTTTGATGCCGCGAAGGTGCTGCTACCCAAGCGCACCGACCCGGAGAAGCCGCAACGCGCGCTCCACTATGCGTACGTGCCGGCGGCGATGGAGACGGTGCGGCTGTCGAATTCCGACTCGATGACGAAGTGGGCGCTCGAATTCGTGGTGCTGACCGTGGCCCGAGGCGGCGAGGTCCGCTTCGCGACG
>JAKZYK010000101.1:0-4884 GCA_047514485.1 Gammaproteobacteria bacterium | reverse complement strand
GCTCCAGGCGGGAATCGTAGCCTTCGCAGAACGCGCCGTCGCGGTTGCAGGACAGGAGTGCACCGAGGTCGCCGAGTCCCATTTCGCGGTACATCTCGGAGTAGCGGCAGCGGGTGACGTTGAAGTCGAAGTGTTCGTCGTCCTGCTCCAGGACCTCCATGCGCAACGCGTCGTTGGCCTTCCAGCGCTCCAGCAGCCTGGCGAAGCCGGCGATTCCGGTCGGTTCCCCGGAGGCTTCCGCGAGGGTGCGCCCCTGCTCGATGGCGTTGCGGCGGATGGCCGCGCCCAGGATGCGCCGGGCCTTCTCTTCTCCCAGCTCCGCCGCCATCTCTTCGTAGATCGGCCTGATGATGTCGGCTTCGATTCGGCGAAGCTCGATGATGGGCAGTTGCGGCATGGGTTCGACTCCGATTGAGGCGCAGGTCGACTAGACTTCGCACCCGCGCCGCGGATGTCAAGGCGCAGAGAGGGCGCCCGGACACGCCGGCCGGGCGTCGGGACACGGTGTCCGACGGTGCGCTCGGGTCGCTTGTCCGAGCGAGAAGCCGTCGGAAGAAGTCCTCCGACGGGGGATGTGCGGTCGAATGGGATTCGTGCCGGCGTGCGAACCGGGAACGGCCGTGAAGGGTGGCGACATTGAGCTCATGCGTTGTGGAAGCACGGCGGCTCGTGAAGCGCTTCGGCGCCGAAACGGTCGTCGACGGCATCGATCTCCGGGTGCCCCGCGGAGGCTGCTTCGGGCTGCTCGGGCCGAACGGTGCCGGCAAGACCACCACGCTGCGCATGATCCTCGGCCAATCGCCTCCGAGCGGCGGCGAGCTGACGGTGCTCGGCGAGGCGATGCCGGCCGCGGGCCGCCGGGTACGGGCCCGAATCGGAGTCGTTCCCCAGGACGACAACCTCGACCCCGACTTCACCGTCATGGAGAACCTGCGGGTCTACGCGAGCTACTTCCCCCGTCCCGCACGCGAGCCGCTGGAACCGTTCCTCATGTCGCTCCTCGACTTCGTCGCCCTCGCCGACCGGGCGCAAGACCGAATCCAGTCGCTCTCGGGCGGCATGCGGCGCCGGCTCGTGATCGCGCGCGCCCTGGTGAACGACCCGGAGCTTCTCATCCTCGACGAGCCCACCACCGGGCTCGACCCGCAGATCCGCCACCTCATCTGGGCACGGCTGCGCGAGCTCGGAAACCACGGGACCACGGTGCTGCTCACCACCCACTACATGGAGGAAGCCGAGCGGCTCTGCGATCGGCTGGCGATCATCGACCACGGACGCATCCTGGCCGAGGACTCGCCTCGCCGCCTGGTGGCGGGGGAGGTCGAGCCGAACGTGATCGAGGTGCGGCCCGGGCCGGGCGCGCCGCCGCTCGTCGATCTCGTCCGGCATGCGCGGCTGGAAGTGGTCGATGGTGTCTGGCACTGCCATACCGACGAGCCTGGCGCGGTGCTCGCGGTGCTTCGGCAATCCCCGGATCTCGAATACCTGCATCGGCCCGCGAACCTCGAGGACGTCTTCCTTCGGCTCACGGGGCGCGAGCTGCGCGACTGAGCAGCATGGCGGCCCGGAATTTCCTCGAATGAAACCGCGCACCGGCGTGACATCGCGGACGCGCGTTCGTGATCGGTTGCCGAGCTCACGGGGAAGTCCCGGCCTGTTTCAACCCCTTGTCGCGCTGTCATGTCCCGCCTTGTCCGAACGCTGATGCGCGTTCGCAGGGTACCCGCCCAGCGGTTCGCGACGTAGTTGGGTCCGAAGGGGCGGGCCCGCCCGGGCACGACAGCGAGGATGTGGTGAAATGGACATGACGGATATCTCCAGACACTGGCGTGCGCCGGCACCCCGATCGGTGACGTTCGCGGTGTGGCGCCGCAATGTCCGGGTATGGCGCCGGCTGATGGTGCCCAGCCTGGTGCTCAACTTCGGCGAGCCCTTCCTCTATCTGCTCGGCCTCGGCTTCGGCCTCGGTCAGTTCATCGGCGAGATGGGCGGCGTCAGCTACTTCGCCTTTCTCGCCTCGGGGCTGGTCGCCTCGTCTGGGATGACCGTCGCGTCGTACGAGGGGATCTACTCGGTCTATACCCGCATGGTCCCCCAGAAGACCTACGACGGCATGCTCGCGACGCCGGTCGAGATCGACGACATCGTCGCGGGTGAGATGCTCTGGTGCGCGACCAAGGGCTGCCTCTCCGGGACCTCGATCCTGCTCGTGGCCGCGGTGCTCGGGGCAGTCGCGAGCGTGCACGCTCTGTTCTGCGTCCCGCTCCTCTTTCTCATCGGGCTCGCCTTCGCCGGACCCGCCATCGCGGTGAGCGCCGTTGCTCCGTCGTACGACTTCTTCAGCTACTACATCACGCTCGTGATCACGCCGATGTTCATCCTGTGCGGAGTGTTCTATCCGATCTCGTCGCTGCCCGAGCTCGCCCAGCACGCGGTGCAGGCGCTGCCGCTCACCCACGCCGTGGCCCTCGTCCGCCCGCTCGTGACCGGCGCCCCGGTCGGCGGCGTGGCCGCCCATCTGGCCGTGCTGACCGGCTTCGCGGTGGTCGGGTTCTACGTCGCGGTCGCCCTCGTCCGCCGCCGCTTCATCGTCTGAATTGAAGAGGTGGAGCCGCATGCGGCGCGGGTCGGCCCGGTGGCGCTCAGGGGGAGCTTCACGGTCGCATCCTCCCACAAGCTGGTCGAGGTGATCGGCGCGGACATCAAGGACCACGAGGTCGTCATCTTCGATTTCTCCGGCGCCACGTACCTCGACGGCAGTGCCGCCATGGTCATCGAGCAGCTCATGGACGGCGCCGCGGAAGCACGGACCGGGGTCATCGTGATGGGTCTGTCCGGCTCGGTTGCAAACACCCTTCACGCGCTCGATATCTTGCAGCATGTGCCGGAGGAACACGCTGTCGAAACTCTGGACGAGGCGCGGCAGGCTGCGCACGCTCTCCTCGGAGGCGCCCAGTAAGTCACCTCGCCGATCAACGGAACGAGTTGCAAGCGGTCGAGAGATTCAGAAACCGAGCTTCGCCTTGACCATTCGCCACAGCAACGCGAACCCGCTTGCCCCGGCGCCGCCTTGTATCTCTTCTCCAGCGAGGCGCCGCTCGCAGTTCCGCACGAATTCGGAGAGCACCACATCGGCGAAGCTCTCGACGAGGTCGCTGCGATTGAACTGCGCCAAGCCGCCCTGGATCCGAAAGCGGATCGTGAGCTCGACGCGGGTCCGCGGGTTCGGATCGGGCGGCTCTTCGCCGGACATCGCATAGCGCAGCTCGGCTTCGAGGGTGGCGTGACCGCGGGGATCCGTGCCGCGCCCGGAGATGACGCCCGTGCGTCCCTCGGCATCGGTCTCGCGCGTTCCCTCGCCGTCGAACGCGGCGCCTATGGGTCCGAAGCGGATCTCGGCCCGGCCGGCGAAACGGTCCGCATCGGCGGATTCGATGCGCACCCCCGGCAGGCACTCCGCGACGCGCGGCAGGTCTTCGAACAGCGCCCACAGCATATCGACGGACTGTCCCAGCATGAAGTCGCGTTCGATCAGAGTCCAACCGTCCACCTGCGTCATCGCGGCGCCGGCTCCGGCTCCGGTCGAGCCCGATGTAGTCGCATCCGCGGCAGCCAGATGGACCGCATCGATCTCGAAGGTTTCGAAGGCAACGGCAGCCGATGCGGCCGATTCGCGGGGCGCGGCGCTCTCCGCGGCTGGATGGGCCGCACCGTCACCGCCAGCAGCGGGCAGTTCTCCGCCCTGGTGCTGCCGCGCGACCTCCCGCACTGCCGCGACGATCCCCATGTAGCCGGTGCATCGGCAGAGGTTGCCGCTCAGCTCGTGCCGGATCGCCGCCTCGTTCGCCGGTGCGAGGCGGGTGACGATATCCCACGCCGTGATCAGCATCCCCGACGTACAGAAACCGCACTGCACGGCGTGGTGCCGCGAGAACGCATCGCGCAACGCTTCGCCGGTGGGGTCGTCTCTGAGGCCTTCGACGGTGACGACCTTGGCACCCTCGCAGGCGTGCGCATAGGTGATGCACGAGCGAATCGGCCTACCGTCCACGAGCACCGTGCACGCGCCGCACACGCCGTGTTCGCAGCCGAGATGGGTGCCGGTCAGGTACAGGTGATCGCGCAGCAGCTCGGCGAGCTGCGTCCGTCCCGCAACGTGGGCGCTGCACGGTTCGCCGTTGACGGTCAGGCGGATCGTCTTCATCAGGCCTTCCTTTTCCCGTCACCGCGGCGCCAGGGCATGGCCGATACCCGGTTCACAGTTGCCGGTCGGACCGTCATGCGCTTGTCATCGCGCCGCCAGCGCCCGGTCGATGGCACGGTGCACCGCGACCGCGGCCATGTGCAGCTTCACCGGGTCGTGCTCGTGGGTGACGCTGGCGATCTCGGTGCGAAGCTCTTCGAAATCGGGCGGCGTGGCGGTAGCTGCGAGGGCTCGTGTCGTAGCCGGCAGCACGACCGGTTTCGAGCCGATGGCGCCGGCGACGACGCGGCAGTAGCGCTGCTCGGGGTCGATGAGCACCGCCCCCATGGCCTCGGCGAGCTCCCCCGTCTTGCGGCAGAGCTTGTAGAAGCCGAACCGCGCCCGTGCGGCGGCGCGCGGGATCTCGATGTGGGTGAGGATCTCGCCCGGAGCGAGTGCGGTGGTGTACGCCGCGCGTATGAAGCCCGGCATCGGCACGCTGCGTTCGCCCGCGGCGCCGCGGATACGTACCCGTGCGTCCGCGCACAGCAGGAAGCTTGTCCAGTCTGCCGCCGGGTCGGCATGCGCGATGCTGCCGCCGAGGGTGCCGCGGTTGCGCACCGCCCGATAGGCGATGCCGGCGGCGACCTCGCGCATCGCATGCTCGATCGGGTCCGAGGCGGGCCGATCCTCGATCTCGG
>JAKZYK010000100.1:0-4736 GCA_047514485.1 Gammaproteobacteria bacterium | reverse complement strand
GACGCGGAGCGGCTCGCGCGCGTCATTCCCGGGTGCAAGTCGCTCGTTGCGAAGGACGGCCACTGCTACGAAGGCGACGTGAGCGTGGGCATCGGCCCGGTGCGCGGCCGGTTCCGCGCGTCGGTCGTCCTCTCCGACCTTGACCCGCCGCGAGGGCTGTCGTTCCTCGGGACCTCGCACGGCCCGCTCGGCACCTCGACCGGGAGCGGCGCCCTCGTCCTTGAGCCGGACGGTTCGGGCACGCTGGTCCGCTACACTTACCGCTACCGGGTGAGCGGAAAGATCGCGGCGATCGGCGCCCGGATGCTCGAAGGCGCGGTCCGCGCAATCGTCGCGCGCCTGTTCAGGCGGCTCGTAAAGGTCGCGGACATCTAACGCTGCGCACGCCTGTCGTATCCCACAAGAGGCCTCGGGGCGGCCGGCGTTGCCTTCGTCGAACGCATCCCTCCCGACTTGGTGGACGAGACCGAGATCGCGATCTTTGAGGAGCCGTATGCCGCAAGTTCGGGACTCGCGCGGCTGCGCCCGTCGGCGCCGGATTCGCATGCATTGAATGCATGAAGGGAACACTCGATCTCCTCGCGGCGGAGGCCGCTCGAGATTGCCACAACCCGCGAGCGTCGATCCTCGTCCGGCCATCGATCCAGATGAGCGGGAGGATGGACGAGATGCTGGACGCCGTTCACAAGCACCCGGCCGGGTACCCCCGCCACGTTCAGCAGTCCCTTCAGCCGCAGCACGCGATTGGACGTGCCGTCCCTCCTGCTTCCGCAAGTGCGCGCGAGGGGCTGCGGGTATGCGAGCATGACCTTGCTGCTCGAGCAGGCGCCTGCAGCACCGTTCCTCACGTCCCGTGACAGATCGTTGCGATCCATGCTGCTTCGCAATACGGTATCAGGGCCAAGCACATCGTCAGAAGCCTTGAAGAGAGCAATCCTGGATGCCGGTGACACTTCCCCAGTCGCTGCGAGACATACGGCGTGCCGAGATTGTCGAGCGTGTGCAGAGAGATCCCCGAACGTACGGGAATCTGCCGTTGGGCGTTGACCGAGGCGCCGCGATGGAAGCCGTCGGTTGGGGCCAAGCAGATTTCGACGAGCCGGTCGGAGCCTTGTCCGCCGAGGATCGCGTACTACTTTACGCGTACTGGAACCAGCGCCGACACCTTGAAGAACTCACCGAGGCGTTCCGCGCTCCTTACCACGACCGGAGACGCGATCCGCGCCGCCCGCTTCCTGCGTGAAGCCATCGTGCCTCGATACGGCGGGGACGAGAACGAGGCTCTGGCGCCCGCCTTGGATCTGGTCGGACCGGACGACGCCAGGCTGTTCCTGACTGCTCTGGTCGATGCCCGCTTCCCGTGGAAGCACGCCGAAACGCTCGCGCTGCTTCGGCAACTGGACGAGGAGCACGGCGAGTCCGCGCGTCCCGCCTGGGATGAAGCCCTCCGGGAGGGGGTTCGGGCGGCCCTGCTGGCCCTTCCCGCCGCGCTCGCCCCGCTCTCGCGAGAGGAGCGGGAGGCATGGGATTCCCCGCGCCAGACGACGCCGAGCGACCGGGCCATCCGCGATCTCTTCGCCCTGGCCTGGCGGTGGAGGTTGACGGACGAAGCCGAGGTGGCCGCGCGCGCAATCACCGAACGACCGGCCGCCGTCACTCCGGATCGAGTGCTTCTGGCTGCCCTTCGCGGGCTCCGGGAGGAAGAGGCTGGCTTCGCGGACACGGCCGCGTTCACGGCGCTGTGGCGCCACGCGACGGATTTCCTGCTGGCCCGAAGCGCCGAGCCGCCCGCGGAGCCGCGCGACTGGTTCATCGACGCGAATATCGCCTGCCGATGCGAGCACTGCCGGAAGCTCAAGGCATTCTGCCGGGACGCCGACGCGAAGACGGTTCGCTTTCCATTGCGCAAGGAGCTGCGCGCCCACCTCCACCAGACGATCGATCGCCATCGCCTCGACATCGATCATGTGACCGAACGCCGCGGACGGCCCTATACCCTCGTCTGCACCAAGAACCGTGCGAGCTACCGGCGGCGACTCGACGAGTACGCCGAGGACGTCACCGTCATGCGCACGCTCATCCAATCTGCGCCGGGCGGTGAGCAGTCCGCGACCTGCGCGCCGGCCCTCGCGCGGCTGCACGCCGCGGTGACGGAACGGGGCAGAGGCTATCCATCCGGCTGTTGACGAGGTCGACCTTGCCCGAGTCCGAACTCGGGGTCGAAATTCCGCCTTGACCTTGCACGAACGCTCGAAATCACACCGCGCTACCCGTTGTTCGGTCCCATCAACGAGCCCATGCTCGCAGATAGACGGAGTATCCCTATCCTGAGTAGACTGCGTGTCCTTTCTTCTGGACTTGAGATTGATGGAGAACCTCCATGGGCGACGAAAAAGTACTATATCCGATAGTCAGCGATTTCTTGAAGAAAGAATTGGGGTGTACAAAGACCGAGTGCAATGCTGGAACCAGCCATGGTCGTATCGATGTCCTGGGGTTTCGTGAACGCAAGAGCTATTTTGCATCTCAGGCTGAAGTGGTCGCGGTCGAGGTAAAATCGGGGACTCGTTTTCTAAACTATATCGGCCAAGCTGTCGCCTATTCTCTCTATTCGCACAGAGTCTATTTAGCTTTGAAGAAACCCAATGATAACCGCATAACTCGCGATGAATTCGACATAGCCTCACGAATTGGTGTAGGTCTCCTCTCCATTTCCTGTGAAGACGAGATCAATCTTGTCGCCACGTCGAACGAATTCGACCCCGAACACTACCGTTTGCTTCAAGTTATCGACAAGTTGGGATATTTTGAGTGCACGTTCTGTAGATCATACTATCCGAAGAATCCTTCCGGTATCAAGGTGAACAAAGATGAAATAAATTCCAAAGAAAATCCAGACTACCCCGGGAAATTCAATCAAGCGGTTGCGGCTCGTAGGGGGGGCTGTTTACTGGCTCCACGAGCTGGCGAAAAATCACCGCGATGAAAAAGCGTCTTATTACGATAAGCGCTTTATCTGTAAGGATTGCTGCAGCATCTTTTCATCGCTTCTTCCGAAAAGAACATCCTGATTGTGCACGATCTTCAGTCCGGCCGCTTACTCTTCGAAGGACGCATCCCCGTAGCGTGAAATGGAATCGGGTGCGGCCGAGCGGCCGCGAGACTAGTGGATTGTCCGGGCGTCGAACAGCTCGACCGGAACGGGAAGCCCCGGTGCTTTCGACAAGCGAGCATCCGTGGTCAGGAGCGGACAGTCGACGACCTCCGCCAAGGCGACGTACGCCGCGTCGTACGCGGTGAGGTTGGCGCGCCACGACCAGATTCGCGGCAGCATCGGTCCATGTCGATGGCGCTGGAGATCGAGCTCTTCGAGCCTCCGGACGCCTGCCTCGGCACGGTCGGCAGCTACGGTCCCTGCCCGCACGTATCGCCGCAGCACGTTGAGAACTTCGAGGTCGAGGAGCTCCGGGCCATGCAGGGAGATCCTCGGATCGTGCAGCCGTTCGCGGATTCTCGCCCCGATCCGTGTGCCGAGAACCAGTTCGACGACCACCGATGCGTCCAGGACGGCCGTCACCCCGCGCTCAGCGCCGCCCCCGTTCTTCCCGAAGCACTTCGGAGGACGGGGGATCCAGCTCTATCGGCGGCAGCTCGGCGACCCGCGCGAAAACCTCGTCGCGCGTGGGCCGGGACAGCATCAGCTCGATCTCCCGGAGTACGTAATCCGACATCGACATGCCGACGAGGGCCGCGCGGGATTTCAGCCGACGGTGAACCTCGTCCGGCACGTTGCGGATCTGAAGCATTCTCGACATACGAGAAATGATGCTTTCATGTTGTGAACATGTCAACACATCATCCGACATTCCGATTCGTGGCCGCAACCACCCCGACGCACACCCCCGACTCTCCAAGACGACATCCATGGACTCGTCCCAAGCACCGCTTAGGGTACGTATAGGAAAAATAGCCGCCCGATCCGTGTCAGCGAACGAGTATGCCGTGCGGGTCGGAGCACGAACGAGCGAGGATCCGTCGTTTCCTGGGCTGTCTCCCGACCCGTTTCCTGCGACCATCTCCCCAATCGTCCCCTGAACCGCCGATCGCATGCCAAGCGCCCCGGACTCCCCGAGCACCTTTCCCCGTCTCGTCGGGCGCGCGGTGGAACGCGTGGAGGACGCGGCACTGCTCACCGGGCGCGGGCGCTTCGCCGACGACGTGGGGGAGCGGCCCGGCACCGCCCACGCCGCGGTGCTGCGCTCGCCGCATGCACATGCCGCGATCGTCTCCCTCGACGCGGGCGCCGCGCTCTCGATGCCCGAGGTCGTCACCGTCCTGACCGGTGAGGACATCGCCGCGTGGTCCCGGCCGTTCATCGCCGGGGTGAAGCAGCCGATGCGCCATTACGCACTTGCGGTCGATCGGGTGCGTTACATGGGGGAGCCGGTGGCGGTGGTTGTGGCGCGCGACCGCTATGCGGCCGAAGACGCGCTCGAACGGATCGAGGTCGAGTACCGCGAGCGCGACCCGGTGGTCGAGGCGGTCGCCGCGGCCGCGCCCGGCGCACCGCTGCTGCACCGCGACGTCGGCTCGAACGTCGTGAGCGACCGGCGCTTGCGCTACGGCGACCCCGACGCTGCGTTCGCGAGCGCCGCGCACCGGTTGGCGATCTCGGTGCGCTATCCGCGCAATGCGTGCACCCCGATCGAGGGGTTCGTCGTCGTGGCCGAACACCT
>JAKZYK010000099.1:0-3373 GCA_047514485.1 Gammaproteobacteria bacterium | reverse complement strand
CGGAAGCCGTCATGCCGAGTGCGTACGCCGCCTGACGGAGATCCTGATATTCAAGGTGGCTCCGAAGGCGCGCGTGAGCGTGCAGAATCCGATTCGTCTGGACAACCACTCGGAACCGGAGCCGGACTTCGCCCTCCTCGTACCGAAGGACGTGTATATCGGCCGGCACCCGCGCCCGGATGAAGTGCTGCTCGTGATCGAGGTGGCCGATACGACGCTGGATTTCGACCTCGACGTGAAGACACCCCTCTATGCCAGAGCCGGTATCCGCGAAGTCTGGGTGATCGCGCTCGACGAGCAGCGCGTGCACGTCTATCGCCGTCCGGGGGCGGAAGGCTACGCCGAGCACAGGGTCTTCCAAGGCGGAGCGTCGCTGGAGATTGGCGCTCTCCCGGACGCCGGCGTCTTCGCGGTGGATGCCATGCTCGGCTGAGCCCCTTCGATCGGGAGGGCTCGTCGGAGTCCAAGGACTGCCCTGTATGCGGAATGCCGCTGGAAGCGGCGCCGGAGGAGGCGTAATGAGCGGGAACGGAAAGGTCGCGATGATCACCGGCGCCGGCACCGGGATCGGCCGGGCTTGTGCGCTCGCGATGCTGCGCGAGGGGTATTCGGTGGTGCTGGCCGGACGGCGCCCCGAACCCCTCGAGAAGACGAAGGCCGACGCGGGCGCCGGCGGCGAGCGGGCATTGGCGGCGCCGGCCGACGTGAGCGACCCGGTGTCGGTGCAGGCGCTCTTCGCGAAGACGAAGGAAGTATTCGGCCGGCTCGACTTCCTGTTCAACAACGCCGGGGTCAACGCGCCCGGCATTCCCATGGAAGAGCTCACTGTCGAGCAGTGGCAGAGCGTGGTCGACGTGAACCTTACCGGCCCGTTCCTGTGCACTCGCGAGGCGTTCAAGCTCATGAAGACCCAGACCCCGAGAGGCGGGCGCATCGTGAACAACGGCTCGATCTCCGCGCACGCCCCGCGCCCGAACTCGGCCCCCTACACCTCCACCAAGCACGCGATCACGGGGCTCACCAGGTGCACGTCGCTCGACGGGCGCAAATACGACATCGCGTGCGGCCAGCTCGACATCGGCAACGCCCTGACGGAAATGACGGCGCGCATGGCCGACGGGGTGCCCCAGGCCAACGGCGAGGTCGCGGTCGAGCCGCTCATGGACCCGGAGAACGTGGCGCGCGCGCTGGTATGCATGGCGAGCCTTCCCCTCGACGCCAACGTCCAGACCATGACCGTCATGGCGACCAAGATGCCGTTCGTGGGGCGCGGATAGCACCGTGCCGAGCGAGGACCTCTTCGACTTCGTGGTCGTGGGCACCGGCACCGCCGGGGCCACCATCGTCAATCGCCTGAGCGCGGATGGACGCCACCGGGTCTGCGCGCTGGAGGCCGGAGGGCGGGACTGGCATCCGTTCCTCCACATCCCCGCCGGGTTCATGAAGACGCTGACCGACCGTTCAGTCAACTGGCTCTACGAGGCCGAGCCGAGCGAGGGCACCGCGGGGCGCAGGATCGCGCAGCCGCGGGGCAAGACGTTCGGGGGGTCGAGCTCGATCAACGGCCACATCTACAACCGCGGCCAACGCATGGACTTCGACACCTGGGCGCAACGCGGCAACCGGGGATGGAGCTACGCCGACGTGCTGCCTTACTTCAAGCGTAGCGAATGCCGCATCGGGCCAGGGGACGACCGGTACCGAGGCCGTGACGGCGAGTTCGTGGTCGAGGATCTTGATTGGTGCCACCCGCTCTGCGACGCGTTCATCGCCGGAGCCGAGAGCATCGGCATCCCGCGCAATCCGGACTACAACGGCGAACGGCAGGAAGGGGTCGGCTACTTCCAGCGCAGCGTCCACCGCAACCGCCGGATGAGCACCGCGCGGGCGCACCTGCGCCCCGCCATGCAGCGGGGCAACGTCGACGTGCGCCCGCATGCCCATGCCGCACGGATCCTGTTCGAAGGGAACCGTGCGCGCGGCGTGGAGTATCTGCGCGGGGGCGAGCGCCAGGTGGTGCGCGCAACGCGCGAAGTGATCGTCTCGGGCGGCACCGTCAATTCACCGCAGCTCCTTCAGCTCTCGGGAATCGGCTCTCCCGCGTTGCTTGGCGAGCTTGGGATTCCGGTGCGCAAGGCATTGCCCGGGGTGGGCGAGAATTTGCGCGATCACTACGCGATACGCACCGCGTTTCGGGTCAAGGGCGTGCAGACGATCAACGAGCTCGCGCGAGGCTGGCGGCTCGGGGTGGAGATCGTGAAGTACTTCGCGCTGGGCACCGGGATCCTTACCTTGCAGCCGACCCTGGTGCACTGCTTCTGGAAATCGGACGAGGTGCTCGAAGCGGGCGATCTTCAGATCACCTTCACTCCGGCGAGCTACAAGCAGGGCGTGCAGTCGACCCTGGACGATGAGCCGGGCGCCTCGATCGCGGTGTGGCAGCAGCGCCCGGAGAGCCGTGGATACGTCCGGGTGCGGAGTGCGAACCCCCTCGAAAAGCCGGTGATCCAGCCGAACTACCTCGCCGACGAGATGGATCGACAGGTGATCGTCAACGGCATCAAGCTCGCGCGCCGGTTGATGCACACCGAGCCGCTCTCGCCGTATTTCGTTCACGAGGCGCTGCCCGGCGGTGATGTGCGCACCGACGATGAGATCCTGGACTTTGTCCGCGGTATCGGCACAACCGCGTTTCACCTGGTAGGGACATGCCGAATGGGCCCCGCGGCCGATCCGGGCGCAGTCGTCGACGATCAACTCCGCGTACACGGGATCGAGGGCCTGCGAGTCGCCGATGCGTCGATCGTGCCGCTCATGACCTCGGCCAATACCAACGCGGCGGCTCTGATGATCGGAGAGAAGGCGGCGGACATGATCCTCGGCGCACCGCCCTTGGAGCCGGCGGCGTTGCCCTGACTCCCGTGAACCGGGTGATGCGCCCGCGGCTCACCGGCCCGGAGACCGCGATCGCGGTCTCCGGTGCACTGTGGGGGTTGTACTGGATCCCGGTGCGTCACCTCGAAGCCCGCGGCGTGGGCGTGGTGTGGACCACGCTCGGTCTCTTCGCCGTGGGGCTCGCGCTCC
The DNA here is from genome assembly GCA_047514485.1 of Gammaproteobacteria bacterium. GTDB lineage: Bacteria > Pseudomonadota > Gammaproteobacteria > HK1 > HK1 > HK1. The sequence continues at coordinate 289 of JAKZYK010000099.1, read as the reverse complement.
TCGCACCGATCCTGATCCGGCACCCTCCCGCGCGCGCCGTATTCGCGCCGCGCATGCTCGCGACCGGTCTGCTCACCGGCGGGGCCTTCGTTCTCTATTCCGTATCGCTCGTCCTCACCGAGGTCGTGACCGCAATCCTGCTGTTCTATCTGAGCCCGGTCTGGGCCACCGTGCTCGGCCGTGTGCTGCTCGCAGAGCGGCTCACCGGCTCCCGTCTCACCGCGCTGGCACTGGGTCTCGGCGGACTGTGGGTGGTGCTCGGGGGTGAGAGCGGCGTACCGCTGCCGCG
>JAKZYK010000098.1:0-4839 GCA_047514485.1 Gammaproteobacteria bacterium | reverse complement strand
CGCCGGTCTGAAGCGAGATGAAGCGAGGTCTGGCCAGCCATGCATCCCGAAGACGTTCTTGCGCATCCCGCCATGCGCCTCCGCGACTCCGAACGCCGTTCCTACTTCACCAACGGCTATCTCGCCGTCGACAGCGCGATCTCGCCGGACTGGATCGAGCGGCTGCGCGCTGCGATCCATGACATCGTCGAGCGCAGCCGGGAGGTCACCAAGAACGACGAGTCCTACGTCCTCGAAGAAGCACACAGCGCAGAGTCGCCCCGGCTGCACCGTCTGATGAGCCCCGAGGCGCACCATCCCGTGTTCTGGGAGTTCATCGCCAGCGACGAAATGACCGCGCTCGCCACGGACGTCGTGGGACCGGACGTCAAGTTCCACCACGCCAAGCTGAACTTCAAGTCCGGTCGGGGCAGCCGCGGCTTCAAGTGGCACCAGGACATTCCAGCCTGGCCGCACACCGATTACAGCCCGGTCACGATCGGCGTCTACATCGAAGGTTGCGGTTCGGACCAGGGGCCGCTCTCGATGGTGCGCGGCTCCAACCACGGCGTGCTGCACACCCAGTACGACCACCACGGCAACTACTCCGTCTCCTGTCGCGACGAGGACATCGGGTGGGTGCGCGACGAGATGATCGACGCGCCGACCGGAGGCCCGGGCACCGTGGTGCTCCTGCACTGCCGCACCATTCACGGCTCGCGGACCAATCGTTCGGACGCGCCACGCCCGCTGCTGCTGGTTGTCTACTCCAGCGCGGATTCGTTCGCATACACATCCGCGCCCATCGACGGACCCTATCGCGGCGCGGTCGTCCGCGGCCTGCCGGCACGCTACGCGTGCTTCGACACGCGCCCGTGCGAGCTGCCTCCGGACTGGGCCCGCGCGGGCTACGCCGGGCCCTGGGAGCTACAGAAGAATGCCGAGTCGGCGGACGGTGACTAGCTCCAAAAATCTCGCCGCCCCTCGGCTGCGGGTAGGGATCCGACAGATTCCGCCGCGTTGAATGCGGCTCGCGTGCTCGACGTCCTGTCAAGTACGACTGCACGCTGTGACTCGAATTCGCCTTCACGCGACCGCGATTTCCTCACCCTCGCTTCGAGACGTGGTGAGATACGCGAACAAGCGGCGCAGCGGTCGAGGGCTCCGGCCGCCTGAGCTGCCGATCGAGCCGCGTCCGCGTGCAGCGGCGCCCACCCGGGCGCCGGGTCAGCCGTGCACGATCACACCCCGCGCATTCACCCCCTTCTCCAGGTCCTCGAACGCCTGCGGCGCCTCGTCGAGGGTGTAGGTACGGGTGATCATCCCGTCGAGGTCGAGCCGGCCCTGGCGGTAGAGATCCAGATAGAGCGCAAAGTCGACCTTGGTATTGACGCTGCCGTACATGCATCCAATCACTGACTTTCCGGTCAGCGGCAACACCAGCGCACTCACCGAGAAGCGTTCCTTCGCGCCTCCCACCCCGACCAGCACCGCGGTCCCGCCGCGGCGCACCGCCTTGATGCACTGCTCGATGGTCCTCGGGTTTCCGATGACCTCGAATGCGTAGTCGACTCCGATTCGCCCGGTCATCTCGAAGATCTCCCGCATCGCATCTCCGCCCGGAGTCACGGAGTCGGTGGCGCCGAAGTGCCTGGCGAGCTCCATCTTCTCCGCGCTCAGGTCGACCGCGATGATGCGCGAAGCACCCGCGATGCGGGCGCCCTGGACCACCGAGAGCCCGACCCCGCCGCAGCCCCAGACCGCCACCGTCGAACCGGGACGCACCGCCGCGGTCTTGACCGCGGCCCCGACCCCGGTGGTGACCCCGCAGCCGATGAGAGCGGCGGACTGGAACGGTACGTCCTTCGCCATGGGGACCACACTGATCGATGGCACGACCGCGTATTCGGCCATGTTGCCGAGGAACGACATCACGAAGACGGGCTCGCCGTTGCGGCTCACACGGGTGGTCCCGTCCAGCAGGTTGCCGTCCTGCTTCGCGACATTGCAGAGATAGGGCTCGTCGCGCACGCAGTGAAAGCACTCGCCGCAGTGGGGGATGAACGAGAGGATGACGTGGTCGCCCGGCGAGACGTTGGTGACGCCCTCGCCGACCTCCTCGACGGCCCCGGCGCCTTCATGCCCGAGCACCGTGGGGAACGGAGTCGGGATGGTGCCGTTGATCATGGACAGATCGGAGTGACACACGCCGGTCGCTGCCATCCGCACCAGCACCTCGCCCGTCCTGGGCGGCGCGAGATCGACATCCACGACCGAATAGCTGTCCTGCGCGTCAGCGACGACTGCCTTCATTGGCTGAGACTCCTGCGTACGAATCGATGCCGCAAACGATACCGCGCCGCATCGGTGAGGGCGAGCGGCGGCTTTGTCCGGAGGCAGAGGAGCATGAAAGGTGCCGATTCGACCGGCATGAAGATCGGCGACCGCGCGTTGCGGGTGATTCGAGCCCGCAATAGCATGCGAGTCGAGAATCACCGCGGAGGACGACCGATGACGAAGCTGCTCGACGACACCGCGATTCAAAGCTACCGCGACGCCGGGTTCCACACGCCGCTCAGAGTATTCTCGGCCGGCGAGGCGCTGGGCATCCGCGACGCGCTCGAGGCCGTGGAGACGGAGCACGGTCCCGTGTTCACCGAAAACCGCGCCCAAGCCGGCGCCGCGTTCCAGGGCTCGTACCGCTACAAGAGCCACCTGCTGTTCAAGTGGCTCGCGGACATCGTTCGACACCCGCGGATCCTCGACGCCGTCGAGGATCTCATCGGCCCCGACATCCTGTGCTGGACCACGCACTGGTTCGTCAAGGAGGCGCACTCGCCCCAGTACGTGTCGTGGCACCAGGACAGCAACTACTGGGGGGTCGAGACCCGCGATCTCGTGAGCGTCTGGCTCGCGGTCTCGTCGTCTACGGTGGAGAGCGGCTGCGTGCGACTCCTTCCCGGAAGCCACGAGACGCCGCCGATGGAGCACGTCGACACCTGGGCCGAGAACAACATGCTCACCCGCGGACAGACTATCGAAGGTGTCGACGAGTCGCTCGCCGTCAACCTCGATCTCGCATCCGGCGAGGCGGCCCTCTTCGACTATCGCCTCGCGCACGCCTCGTACCCGAACCGCAGCGGCGACCGCCGCATCGGCATCGGCCTGCGCTACATTCCGCCGGACGCGCGCCAGGTCAGGCACGAGTGGGATTCGGCGACGCTGGTGCGGGGCACGGATCGCTGCGGCCACTTCGAGCTGGAACCCGCTCCGACGCGGGATTTCGATCCGGTTGCGGTGCAGATGTACCGCAAGAGCGACGAGGCGCAACGCTCGGTGTACTACGAGGGCGCCGCGGCCGGGGGCACGGCGGGGTAGAGAACCCGCATCGAGCCCGAAACGAGGCGGTAGCGACACTGCGACTGTCGGGCGGGTTGGACTCGCCGGACCCATAGCATCGAGCGGAGAGCACCTTGATGGCGGTCCTCGTGATTGTTCGGAGTCACCCATGGTCCGGTTGACCGACCTCCACCCCGACGATCGGGCGAGCCTCACCCGCAAGAATCTCCCGCGATTCGACCCGCCGGCGTACGTGCCGGCCCTGCCGCTTCGGGAATCGCGGATCGCGCTCGTTACCACCGCAGGCCTGCACGCGCGGGGCGACCACGTGTTCGACATGACGAGCATCGAATACCGCGCAATCGATCGCGAAACGGCGGGCGGCGACATCGTCATGAGCCACACGTCGGTGAACTTCGACCGCGCCGGGTTCGCCGAGGACGTCAACGTCGTCTTTCCCATCGATCGCTTCCGCGAGCTGGAGGCATCCGGCGCGATTGGATCCATGGCGGATGTGCACTACTCGTTTATGGGCGCGTACCTGGAGCCGTTGGACTATGCGCCGAGCGCGCGCGAGCTCGCGACCCTGCTGCGCGGCGATGGCGTCGATTCGGTCTTTCTGACCCCGGTGTGACCGAACTGCACCCGCGCCGTGAGCGCGCTGTCGCATTTCCTGGAATCCGAAGGACTGCCGACGACCGGGCTCAGCCTCGTGCGCGAGCACACCGAGGCAATGGCCCCACCACGGGCGTTATGGGTCCCGTTCGCGCTCGGCCGGCCACTCGGTACCGCCGGTGATGCAGCGTTCCAGCACCGGGTCATCGCCGCCGCGCTCGCGCTGCTCGATCGCCCCGAGGGGCCGGTGCTGGAAGACTTTCCGGACCCGGCGCCGGACGATTGCTCCAGCGAGCCATGGTCCTGTCCGGTCCGTTTCGCGCAGGCGGCAGTCGGACAGGACATCGCGAGCGTGGCGCGAGCCGAACTCGCCCGGCTCGCCACTTGGCACGAGCTGGCGATGCGACGGCGCGGCCGCACCGCGGCCGGCGCCTCCGGGCTCACGGGCGATCAGTGCCTCGAGCTCGTGATCGACGCGCTCGAGGACGGCAGCTCGGATGACGTACGCCGGCTCAAGGCGGCGGTCGATGATCTGAAGACGCACTACGTCGAGGCAGTCACCGCCAAGCCCGGCGTCCCGCCGGCCGGCGCTGTCGACGCGATGCTGTGGAACGAGTCCGCGCTCGGCCAGCTTCTGCGGCGCCTCGCCGCCCGCGGAGCCGAGAGCAACGATGCCGCAATGCGGTTCTTCGCGAACGATTCACTCGTCCCTCGACAGTTCCGATAACGCAAGGGCGGGGACCGGCAGGGCCATTTCACGCTACGGTGTGAGGACGGACATTGATGCTCCGGCAGTCCGTAGGTCGGATTAGCGCAGCGTAATCCGACGTTTCCGGCCCAGGAAGTGCGCGTCGCATGTGATGTCGGATTACGCTGCGCTAATCCGACCTACAATCCGGCCAGCGT
>JAKZYK010000097.1:0-6526 GCA_047514485.1 Gammaproteobacteria bacterium | reverse complement strand
CCGTAGGCCGCGCCGTGGTTGCGGTAGTGGAACATGCTGATGTTCCACGGCTTGTGCCCCATCCGGGTGAGGAAGTGCATCAACGCTCCCGGACGATCCGGGAAGTCGAAGCGGTAGAGGACTTCATCGAGCTCCCACGGGGCATGCCCCCCCACCATGTAACGCACGTGGAGCTTGGCCATCTCGTTGTCGCTCAGATCGAGCACCGGGTAGCCGTTGCTCTCCAATGCGTCGAGGAGAGCCTGCTTGTCGGCGCCGGAATCACGAATCTCGACGCCCACGAAGATGTGCGCGTCCGCGTCGCCGGCATAACGGTAGTTGAACTCGGTGATTGAGCGTTTGCCGATGAGGTCGCAGAACCGGAGCAGGCTTCCGGGGCGCTCGGGGATCGTCACCGCGAGCAGGCTCTCCCGGTGCTCGCCGAGCTCGGCGCGCTCGGCGATGTGACGCAGACGGTCGAAATTCACGTTCGCGCCACTCACGATCGCCGCGAACCGCTGGCCGTCTACGCCCTCGCGCTCGACGTAACGCTTCAGGCCCGCCACCGCGAGCGCGCCGGCCGGCTCCGCGATCGACCGGGTGTCCTCGAAGATGTCCTTGATCGCCGCGCAGATCTCGTCGGTGGTGACGAGCACGACCTCATCGACGCATTCACGCGCGATCCGGAACGGCTCGACCCCGATCTGCTTCACCGCCACGCCGTCGGCGAAAATCCCGACGTGGTCCAGGACCACCCGCTCCCCGGCCGCAAGCGCCGCGTGCAGGGTCGGCGTGTCCTCCGGCTCGACCCCGACGATCCGGGTTTGCGGCCACAGGGCCTTGATGTAGGCGGAGATCCCGGCGATGAGCCCGCCCCCCCCGACCTCGACGAAGATCACATCGAAGGGATCGCTGTGCTGGCGCACGATCTCCATCGCCACGGTGCCCTGACCGGCGATGACGTGCTCGTCGTCGAACGGGGGGATGAAGACCAGCCCGCGCTCGGCGGCGAGCGCTTCCGCCCGCTCCTTCGCGCCGTCGTACGACTCGCCTGCGAGCACCACCTCCGCCCCGAGCTGCTCGACCGCGTCCACCTTGATGCGCGGCGCCGTCTCCGGCATGACGATGAGGGCCCGAACCCCGAGCTGGCGCGCGGCCAGCGCGACGCCCTGCGCGTGATTGCCGGCCGACGACGCGATGACCCCGCGCGCGCGCTCCTCGCCGGTGAGCGACGCGAGCTTGTTGTAGGCGCCTCGGAGCTTGAACGAGAATATCGGCTGAAGATCCTCGCGCTTGAGCCATACCTCGCTGCCAAACCGGGCGGAGAGCTTCGGAGCGAGATCGAGCGGCGTCTCCCGCGCCACCTCGTAGACGCGCGCTTTCAGGATCTTCGTGACGTAATCTCGGGGCATGAGGCGGGGCTCGTTTGACGGCCGGTGATCATAGCGGCTGACTCGTCCACCGACATCCGCGATCCGGCGAGGTGAGATCGGAACGCGAAGGGAACGACTCGATGAATCAGGACGACAAGAAACGCGCCGTCGCGCGGGCCGCGCTCGAGTTCGTGGTCCCAGGCGAGCTGGTGGGAGTGGGCACCGGCTCGACCGCGGACGCGTTCATCGACGCGCTTGCGACTCTCAAGGGCCGCATCGACGGCGCAGTCGCAAGCTCGGAGACGACGGCGGCGCGGCTCGCCGGACACGGGATCCGGGTCGTCGATCTCAATGCCGCCGGCGAGCTTCCGGTCTACGTGGACGGCGCAGACGAGAGCACGCGGCACCGGCATCTCATGAAGGGCGGCGGCGGGGCGCTCACCCGCGAGAAGATCGTGGCCGCGGCGGCGCGGACGTTCGTGTGCATCGTCGACGATTCGAAGCTCGTGGACCGGCTCGGACGGTTTCCCCTCCCCATCGAGGTGATCCCGATGGCGCGCAGCTTCGTCGCCCGCGCGCTCGTGCGGCTCGGCGGCCGGCCCGAGCGGCGAGAGGGCTTCGTCACCGACAACGGCAACGAGATTCTGGACGTGCACGGCCTCGACATCCTCAATCCGCCGGCCCTCGAATCCGAGCTGAACCAGCTCGCCGGCGCCGTCACCAACGGACTGTTCGCGCGGCGCGGCGCGGACGTGGTCCTGGTCGGCACCGGCAGGGGAGTCGAGAGGATTTGAGGGTGACACCGGGGCTCGGGGGGGGAATCCCCTTGCTGGAAGAAGACGCCGGCCCGCGGGTCGCGCCCGTCACAGCATCTGTCACGCAACTCGAGGGCATGGTGCCCAGGCCTGGATTCCCGGTCAGCATCGAGCAGAAAGACGAAGCCATCGCGAGGGCGGCGGCCCGCAAGCGATGATCGGTTTCGACACGAGCGTCTTGGCGCGGTATATCGTGCAGGACGACCCTGAGCCGGCGGAAGCGGCGATGCGCCTTCTCGATGTGCCGAGGTGCTGATCGGCGTTTCCGGCAACGACGGAGCGATGAATGACCGAATTCCGCATCCACCGCAACGGCCGGCCGGCGCAGCGGCACCGGACGTGCATGAGGCACAATCCATGACGCCGCGCCACGGAGTCGCCGTTCACAAAGGGCGAGGCGCGCTCAGCAACGCCACCGGCCGGTTCGAGCGGATCACCCGAGAAGACTTCGACGACGGGTGGGGAGACGGCCGGGAGAACGATCGGGACGACGGACAGGATCACGGTAAGGATCATGGCCAGGATCACGACCGGAGTCACGATGATCTGCCGCCGCCGAAGCTCCGCACGACACTCACGCCGGACACGAGCCGCAGGATCATCAGCTACAACGCCTCGCCAGACCTCCCCTTCGACCGCTCCATCAATCCGTACCGCGGCTGCGAGCACGGGTGCATCTACTGCTACGCGCGGCCGAGCCACGCGTACCTTGGGTTCTCACCCGGCCTCGACTTCGAGACCCAAATCGTATTCAAGCCGGACGCGGCATCACTGCTGCGCGCGGAACTCGGCAAGCCAAGCTATCGTTGTGCCCCGATCGCGCTGGGATCGAACACCGACCCCTACCAGCCGGTCGAGCGCGACCTGGGGATCACCCGCGCCATCCTCGAGGTGCTCGCCGGGTGCGGGCACCCGGTGATGATCGTCACCAAGTCCGCTCGGGTGGAGCGTGACATCGACATCCTCAGAGCCATGGCGGGCGCCAACCGTTGCAGCGTCGGCGTGAGCTTGGCCACCCTCGATCGATCCCTCGCGCGCCGCATGGACCCACGGGCGTCCGCCCCCCACCGCCGCCTCGAGACGGTGCGCCGCCTGACCGCGGCCGGCATACCAGCCGGAGTGCTCGTGTCCCCGATGATCCCGTTCATCAACGACGCCGAGCTCGAGGCGATTCTGGAACACGCACGCGAGGCCGGTGCCCTCGGCGCGAGCTATACGATGCTCCGCCTGCCGCTGGAGATCGCGGATCTGTTCCGTGAGTGGCTCGCCGAGCACTATCCCGACCGCGTCGGGCGGGTGATGGAACGAATCCGCGACACCCGCAGCGGCAAGGACTACGACTCGACGTTCGGCGAACGCATGCGCGGCACCGGACCGGTGGCGGAGCTGCTCGCGAGGCGATTCCGGCTCGCGATGAAGCGCCTGGGGTTCCCCGGCTTTCCCACCCTCGACAGCTCGGGATTCATCTCGCCCGCACCGGAGCGCGGCCAGCTCCCGCTGTTTTGAACACTCAGGAGTGTTCCACGCTGGCAGGAATCGCACCGCGGAAGAACCGACATCGTCCATCACCACTTGTGTCGGATTGCGCTGCGCCAATCCGACCTGACCTGGACTGGATCGGACTGGAACCGTAGAGTGAAACGACGCGGTGAACGCGCACCACCGGTTCAAGCGCGGCGTCGTGTTCAGTACGATGCCGCTTCCCGCGCGGCAGCGCATTCCCCGGTTCTCGATCCTTGGCTCGAATCTCGACCCCCAACGGACTTCCCTCCGTCGATCGGCTGCTCGCGGAGGACTCGATCGTTCCGCTCATCCATCGGCATGGCCGGCCGCTCGTGCTCGAGGCGGCGCGCGGCGCGCTCGACGAGGCACGCACCACTGTCGTGGCCGGAGGCGGTATCGACCGCGCAGAGCTCGAAGCGGCCGTCGCCGCCCGCGCCCGCACAATTGCCGCGCCGTCGCTCATTCCCCTGTTCAATCTCACCGGGACGGTGTTGCACACCAACCTCGGGCGCGCGCCGCTGCCGGAAGACGCCATCGCGGCGATGACCGCGGTAGCCCGCGGCGCGAGCAACCTCGAGTTCGACCTCGCGACGGGACGGCGCGGGGATCGGCACCGGCACGTCGAGCCGCGGCTGTGTCGGCTCACCTCGGCCGCGGCGGCGGTCGTCGTCAACAACAATGCGGCCGCGGTGCTGCTGGTCCTCGACACGTTGGCGAAGCGCAGGGAGGTCCCGGTCTCACGGGGCGAGCTCATCGAGATCGGCGGCGCGTTTCGGATCCCCGACATCATGAAGCGGGCGGGCGCGAAGCTCGTCGAGGTGGGGACGACAAACCGCACCCACCTGCGCGACTACGAGGCGGCGATCGGTCCACGCACCGCGCTGCTGATGAAGGTCCACGCCAGCAACTACGCAGTGGAAGGCTTCACCGCCGCGGTGAGCGAGCGCGATCTCGCACGCCTCGCCCGCGACCGCGGCCTGCCGCTCGTGTCGGATCTCGGCAGCGGCTCGCTCACCGACATGACCGAGCATGGGCTCCCGGCCGAGCCGACCGCACGCGAGATGATCACGGACGGGGTCGATCTCGTGACGTTCAGCGGCGACAAGCTGCTCGGCGGCCCCCAGGCGGGCATCATCGCAGGGAAGGCGGAACTCGTCGGCAAGCTCAAGCGCAATCCCCTGATGCGCGCGCTGCGTCCCGACAAGATCACCCTCGCGGCGCTGGAGTCGGTGCTTGCGCTCTACGAAGACCCCGGCCGCCTCGCCGAAACGCTGCCGTCGCTGCGCCTGCTCACCCGCCGGCGCGACGAGATCGAAGCTCAGGCCCGGCGGATACGGCCACCGCTTGCGGCGCGGCTCGGTGGACAGTGGTCGGTCGAGGTCGTGCACTGCCGCAGCCAGATCGGCAGCGGCGCGCTCCCCGTCGATCGGCTGCCGAGCGCGGGCGTGCGGTGCGCTCCGGCGGCGGGCGCGAAACGGGGCCGTTCGTCGAGTTTGAACGCCCTCGCGGCGGCGCTGCGCGCGCTGCCGGCGCCGGTGATCGGGCGCATGCACGACGGCGCCCTGACCCTGGATCTGCGCTGTCTCGACGACGAGGTGGGCTTCGTCGCACAGCTCGACCGCCTGGCCGCGCCGTGATCGTCGCCACCGCGGGTCACGTCGACCACGGCAAGACCGCGTTGGTGCGGGCGCTCACCGGGGTCGACACCGACCGCCTTCCCGAGGAGAAGAAGCGGGGACTGACGATCGACCTCGGGTTCGCGTACCACCCTCTCGGCGACGGTCACGTGCTCGGGTTCGTCGACGTGCCCGGACACGAGCGGTTCGTGCGCAACATGCTCGCGGGGGTCGGGGCCATCGATCTCGCGCTGGTGGTGGTCGCCGCCGACGACGGCGTGATGCCCCAGACCCGCGAGCACACCGCCATCCTCGACCTGCTCGGGGTGACCGAATGCATCGCGGTGGTGAGCAAGGTCGACAAGGTCGAGGCGGCCCGGGCCGGCGAGGTGAGCGTGGAGATCGACGCTCTCCTCTCCACCACCGGCATGGGAGGGGCGGAGATCCATCGGGTCTGCGCCCTGTCCGGAGCCGGCATGGACGCCCTCGCCGGCGCGTTGCGCGAGCGCGCGCTGAGCCTCGCCGCACGGGCGGCGAACGGCCGATTCCGCCTCTGCGTCGATCGTGCGTTCATGCTCAAGGGCGCCGGACTCGTGGTCACGGGGACCGTGCACGCGGGGGTTGCGAGCACCGGGGACCGCCTGGTGGTGACTCCGAGCGGACACGACGCCCGCATCCGCGGCATCCATGCGCAGGACCGGCCGGCCGGGAGCGCGCGGGCCGGCGAACGCTGTGCGCTCAACCTCTCCGGGCGCGGCATCGAGTCGGGTGCGGTCGCACGCGGCGACTGGATCGTGGACCGTGCCCTGCACGCACCGAGCGACCGCATCGACGTCCGCCTGCGAGTGCTCCCCGGCGAAGCGCGGGCGCTCCGGCACTGGACGCCGGTGCACGCCCACCTCGCCGCGGCGCACTCGACGGCGCGGGTCGCGGTCCTCGGCGCGGGCAGCATCCCCCCCGGCGACAGCGGGCGGGTTCAGGTCGTGCTCGACCATCCGCTGCACGCGCTCGCGGGCGATCGGGTCGTCATCCGCGATCAGTCGGCGACACGCACGATGGGCGGAGGCACGATCATCGACCCGTTCTCACCGAAGCGCGGGCGCGCCCGCCCGGCCCGCCTCGCCTGGCTCGACGCGATCGAGGTGCGCGGTCCGGGGTGGGTGGAGGCGCACGATCCGGGTCAGGGGGTGGAGCGCGACCCGGGACGGGCGGTTGCGCGCGCGATCGCATCCACCGAGGC
>JAKZYK010000096.1:0-3955 GCA_047514485.1 Gammaproteobacteria bacterium | reverse complement strand
GGGCGCAGGTACAGGACGTGAACCGGCTGCTCAAGCAGTTCATCCAGATGCAGAAAATGATGAAGCGCATGCGCAGGAAAGGCGGGATGGCGCGCATGCTGCAAGGGATGCGGGGGGGTATGCCTCCCGGGTTCGGCTGATTCACGTCTGTTCAGCAGATGAGCGGATCGCAAGCATTGCGGCAATGGCCAATGAGCGCCTACACTTCCTGGCTTGTGTTCATATTCAATTTCTCGCCTTGACAAGGCGGAGCGACAGGAAGCAATTCAAGCGATGGTGACCATTCGACTCGCCCGAACGGGCGCGAAGCGCAGGCCGTTCTATCATGTGGTGGTCGCGGACAGCCGCAGCCGGCGCGGAGGACGATTCATCGAGCGTATCGGCTTCTACAACCCGATCGCCACCAAGAACGAGGAGCGGATCCGAATCGATACCGGGCGCGTCGAGCACTGGAAATCCTGCGGTGCTCGTGCGAGTGATGTGGTCGCGAAGCTGCTCGGCTCGATATAGCCGCATGGGATGACCCTGCCGGCGGCGGATCGGATCGGTTGTGACGGATGGCGGCAGGAGGGGGCCAGCGCATCGTGCTCGGCTGCATCGCAGGGCCATACGGCACTCGCGGCTGGGTGAAGGTACATTCGAGCACGGAGCCGCCCGAAAACATTCTCCGGTATACGCCATGGCAGCTCGGCCGGGATGGACGCTGGTCCGGAATCGGTGTGGCCGAAGGGCGAGCGCAGGGACGTAGCGTGGTTGTGCGACTCGATGGCTGCCGCAGCCGTGGCGAAGCAAGCGATTACCGGGGATGCGAGATTGCAGTGGAGCGCTCGCGACTCCCGGATGTGGAAGACGGCGAGTTCTACTGGGCGGATCTTGTAGGGTTGCAGGTTGCCACCACGGGTGGCGTCGATCTCGGTGAGGTCGAGCGAATGATGTCGACCGGCGCCAATGACGTAATGGTGGTCCAAGGCGGTATCGAGCGGCTGATCCCATATCTGCCGGGGACGGTGGTGCAATCGGTCGATATCGAGAGGGGAGCCATCGTCGTCGATTGGCATCCGGACGATTGAAGGATGGGAATGAAGGTCGCGGTGGTGACGCTCTTCCCGGACTTGGTGATGGCCGTCGCCCGGTACGGAGTGACGGCGAGGGCGGTGGGTCGCGGACTGATCGAGCTCGATTGCTGGAATCCACGCGATTACGCTCGGGATCGTCACCGCAGGGTCGATGATCGGCCGTACGGTGGAGGCCCTGGCATGGTGATGATGTACGAGCCGGCGATCGCGGCGATCGCGGCGGCGCGTGACGCGATGGACGGTGCGAGCCGCACGATTCATCTCTCGCCTCAGGGACGAAGGATCGAGCAGCGCGACATCCATCGCCTCGTACAGGGACCGGCTCTGGTGATGCTCTGCGGTCGTTACGAGGGAGTCGACGAGCGACTGCTCGAAACGGAAGTGGACGAGGAGCTTTCGTTGGGCGATTACGTCCTGAGCGGTGGCGAGCTTGCCGCAATGGTCGTGATCGACGCGATGACCCGACTGATTCCCGGAGCACTCGGGCACGAGGACTCGGCCGGTGCGGATTCGTTCTCGAACGGTCTGCTCGACTGCCCGCACTTTACACGTCCGGAGACGGTGGCGGAGCGGCAGGTGCCGGAGGTGCTGATCTCCGGAGATCACGGAGCGATTCGGCGCTGGCGGCTGAAACAGTCGCTTGGTCGTACCTGGGAACGCCGGCCCGATCTGCTTCGCACCCGTAATCTCGACCCGGGAGAACGGGCGCTGCTGGATGAATACGTCAGGGAACGGGTTGCGCCGGCTGCCAACACGGCGGCGACTGGAGAAAGGAGCGACTGAGATGAGCCGCATCATCAGCGAAATCGAGGCCGAGCAACTCCGAGACGTGGTGCCGGAGTTCTCGGTGGGTGACACTGTCGTCGTTCGGGTGAAGGTCAAGGAAGGGAGTCGCGAGCGGCTGCAGTCGTTCGAGGGTGTGGTCATCGCCCGGCGCAATCGCGGCCTGAATTCATCGTTCACGGTGAGGAAAATCTCTCACGGCGAAGGTGTCGAGCGTGTCTTCCAGACGCATAGCCCGCAGATCGAGGACATGAAGGTCAAACGCCGGGGCGCGGTTCGTCGAGCCAAGCTCTACTATCTGCGCGACCGCTCCGGAAACGCGGCGAAGATTCGGGAGAAAATCTGACCCCCAGTCTGTACGGAATGAGCGTTGCGCCGGCTCGGGCGCGTTCGTCCGTGCATCATCCGGCAACGCTGCGGTCCAATCATGGGCGCCGGCGTGTGGCATTCGGTTGTACGTCGGCGGCACGGCCATGGCGATGAAGCGGCGCCTGAGCCACGCGGGCGGCGCGATTCGATGAGGACCTTGCCTGCGGCGTCGCCGCCGGTGAACCCGGCCGATGCCCGTACCATCGAGGAGTTCATCGATCTGAGCTGGATGGAGCGCGGACTTGCCGCTGCAACCCTTTCCGCGTACCGCTCTGATCTCTCGCTCTTCTCACGCTGGCTCTCGAACCGTGGTCTCGGACTCGAGGAGGCGCGCCGGCTCGATGTCCTCGATTTTCTCAGTGAGCACGCGCACTGGCCGCCGCGAACGATCGCCCGGCGCCTGTCGGCGTTACGGCGGTTCTACCAGCATCTGGAGCGGGAAGGGCGGGTTGCGGACAATCCGTGCGATCGGATCGATGCGCCGAGGCTCGGGCGCCCGTTGCCCGACGTCCTGACGGAGAAAGAGGTGGAGCGGCTGCTCGCCGCGCCCGACGTCGATACCACGCTAGGGATTCGGGATCGCGCGATGCTGGAGGTGCTCTACGCGACGGGGCTACGGGTATCGGAGCTCGTGGGACTGCGCTCGGAACAGGTGAACCTGCTTCAAGGTGTGTTGCGAGTCGTCGGCAAGGGTGACAAGGAACGGCTCGTTCCTCTCGGTGAGCCGGCCGTCGACTGGGTGGAGCGCTTTCTTGAACGGGGCCGCGCCAACATCCTTGGGGCGAAACCGAGCCCTGCGTTGTTTCCTACCGGGCGCGGGCGCGCGATGACTCGGCAAGCATTCTGGCATCTCGTCAAACGCTACGCCGCGCGAGCGGGTATCTCGCACCACATCTCGCCCCACACGTTGCGACATGCATTCGCGACCCATCTTCTCGATCACGGCGCGGATCTGCGTGTGGTCCAGATGCTGCTCGGGCACCGCGATATTTCCACCACTCAGATATACACGCACGTCGCGCGTGAACGACTCAAGGTCATTCATGCCCGGCACCATCCACGGGGCTGAAATTACAACGGGGTCCGTTCCGGACGTCGGCGGTGGCAGCGCCCGATTCAGTCCCGCGGCAAGCACGGGGACGGCACCGAAGGATCCTGATCCCACCTCGAGGAGACGGTCCGCCGAGCTGTCCGTGGATATCGCCGGTAGTGACTCGGTCCGGGTACGGTGGGTCCTGGCCTGTCACCGAGATGCCGTTGTCGCGCGGGCGAGCCGCGGTACGGGCTTGCCGATCCGGCAAATGTCCAGCGACGGTTCGGGGCCGGCATGGTTCGCGGAATTGATCGTTACCGAGGCGGTGCGTATCATCCAGCGGTCAAAGGTTGCGGGGCATGGCGCAGTCTGGTAGCGCACCTGCTTTGGGAGCAGGAAGTCGGGGGTTCAAATCCCTCTGCCCCGACCAGCATGGCGTCTCGCCCGGCCATCACTTCGAAGTGCGCCCGTAGCTCAGCCGGATAGAGCAGCGGCCTTCTAAGCCGCGGGTCGCAGGTTCGAGTCCTGCCGGGCGCGCCAAGCACCGCCAGTCGATATACCATGGTGGGCGTAGCTCAGTTGGTAGAGCTCTGGATTGTGGTTCCAGCGGTCGAGGGTTCGAATCCCTTCGCTCACCCCATAGAACGGGCCGTTAGCTCAGTTGGCAGAGCAGCTGACTCTTAATCAGCGGGTC
>JAKZYK010000095.1:0-14924 GCA_047514485.1 Gammaproteobacteria bacterium | reverse complement strand
CTTGTGTCCATCGAGCGGCATGTCAATCTGAGGCACCGCACTCGATCCACCGGGGTCGCGTCATTCGGAGCAGTCATTTAGACTGCGCAACTCCGGGCGCGTAGCTCAGTGGGAGAGCACCGTCTTCACACGGCGGGGGTCGCTGGTTCAATCCCAGCCGCGCCCACCAGCACCCGGGGCGGACTGCGAGTCTCGGCGAAGCATCGCTGGCGGCGCGGGGTCCGGTCCGCGAGCCCCGGCCCGAACGTGAGCGCAGCCTGGTTCCCGGTCGTGTCAGATCTCGGGTCGAATGTCGGCGTCGCTCTTCGCGCGGAGCCCCCCCGTCGTGCACCACGCCGCCAGTGGACACCCCGTGCACCGCGGCTTCGTCCGGCAATGCCGCTTGCCGTGCTCGACGAGCAGTGCATGGAATTCGCCGAGCATCGCCGCATTCCGGTCGAGCGCGTGCGTGACAGCCTCCGAGAGCCGCTCGTACGGCTCGTCCTCCTTCGCCCAGCCGTAGCGCGAGAGAATGCGCCGCGCGTAGGTATCGACGACGAAGACGGGCCGCCCGAAGGCGTAAACGAGAATGTCGTCGGCCGTCTCCGGTCCGACGCCCGCGAGCATGAGGAGCGCAGCGCGGAGCTCCGCGGTCGATCGTCGCATCAGCGATTCCCAGCCGCCGGCGTCGACGTACCACCGCGCCAGGGCCTGAAGCCGCACCGCCTTCACCCGGAAGGTTCCGGCCGGCCGTATGAGTGCCTCGAGCTCAGAGATGGACCGGAGAGCCAGGATCTCGGGCGACAGCGCCCCGGCGCGCCGCAGCGAGGCAATCGCCTGCTCGGCGTTGCGCCAGGTCGTGCGCTGGGTGAGCAATGCGCCGGCCATCACCTCGAACGGACCGCGCGCGGGCCACCACGCCTGCGGACCGTACGCAGCGGCGAGCCGGTCGAATACCGCGCGCGGCGCTGGAACCGGATACTCCATCCCCTGCCGCGTTGTCACAGGCACGAACCCGGCGGGTATGGGGATCCGGACCACGGACGCGGGCCGGGGCGCCGGCCGCGGGCTGGTGTCCAGGAGGCAGCCTGGCCTGATCGGCTACCAACGCTTGGTCGCGCCCTGGTGTTGCGCAGGTCGATAGTGTCGCACCGGGACGGCGCCGGCCTTCCGGTCATCGACGGCGCGGCCGTCCCCGCGGCGCCGAACCGCGAGGGGCGCGCATCGGCGGCGACGGACTGCGACGGGGTCGCATCGGCCGCGGTCGAATGAGACCCGCCTCGCGCATGAGGGCCCGCGCTTCATCGCCGTCCACGTTTTCGTATCGCCCGGGGCGCAAGTGGCGAGGCAGCGTCACCGGTCCGAAGCGCACGCGGATGAGTCGGCTCACGATACAGCCCACCGCCTCGAAGAGTCGCCGCACCTCGCGGTTGCGACCCTCCCGAATGACGACGTGGAACCATCGATTCGACCCCTCCCCACCCGCGGGTCGCAGCGTCTCGAACCGTGCTTCCCCGTCGCTCAGGGTCACCCCGCCGGTGAGCGACTCGAGTGCCTGGGGGCTCGGTTCGCCGCGTATTCGGACCGCGTACTCGCGTTCGATCCCGGAGCTCGGGTGCATGAGTCGGTGGGCCAGCTCGCCGTCGTCGGTGAACAGGAGCAGCCCGGTGGTAGTGAAGTCCAGCCGTCCGACCGCGATCCACCGGGCCCGACCGAGTTCGGGAAGCCTGTCGAACACCGTCGGCCTCGCGAGCGGATCGCTGCGTGTCGTCACCTCTCCGGCCGGCTTGTGGTAGCGGATGAGCCGGCGCCGGGGACTGGTCCGCTGCACCAGCTTGCCATCGACGCGCAGGATGTCGCCGGGCGTCGCCCTGTCCCCAAGGGATGCGGCGTGTCCGTTGACGGTGACCCGGCCTGCGACGATCCAGCGCTCGGCCTCGCGCCGTGACGCAAGGCCGGCGTCTGCGAGGATCTTGTGCAGCTTCTCCGTCGAACCACCGTCCTCCGGTCCGGAGGGCCGCCGTCGCCGGGGCGGACGAATCAGCCCGCCCTCTCGGCGCCGTCCGCACCGGTATCCGGGGCCGAGGCGGCTGCGTCGTCATTCACCACGATCTCCACCGCTCCGGCCACGGGAACACCCTGGAGCTCGGCGAACAGATCCGGAGGCGGGTCTTCGAGATCTCTCAGCTCCGCGAGCGGCGGCAGGGCCTCCAGACCCTTCAGGTTGAACGTGTCGAGAAAATGCTTCGTCGTTCCGTAGAGCCCCGGCCGGCCCGGCACCTCGCGGTGACCGACGACACGTACCCATTCGCGCTCGATCAGGGTCTTCATGATGGAGCTCGACACACTCACTCCGCGGACCTCCTCGATCTCGCCGCGGCTGATCGGTTGGCGATAGGCGATGAGTGCCAGCGTCTCCAACAATGCCCGCGAATAGCGCGCCGGCCGTTCCTGCCACAGCGCGGCGATCGACTGCGAGAACTCCTTGCGGATTTGGGCGCGATATCCGCTCGCGACTTCGCTCACCTCGAGCGAGCGCCCACGCCACCCGTCCGCGAGCGCGGCGACCGCATCCCGGATCGCGCTCCGATCCGGCGCATCCTCCCGGCCCTCGAACATCGCGATGAACTCGTCGACCGCCACCGGCCGCCCGGCCGAGAGCAGCGCCGCTTCGACGTACAGAACCAGATCGTCCTTGATCACTCTCCGGCCCCTTTCTCCCCCGCCGCCCTGACGTGGACCGGTCCGAACGGTCTCGCCTGCACGAGATCGATGAGCGATTCCCGAAGCAGCTCGAGCAGCGCGAGCAGGGTGACGACGACCCCCTGCCGGCCCTCCTGCGGAGTGAACAGGGCGGTGAACTCCACGAAGTGCGCCCGCTGTACGTGCTCCAGCACGATCGACATGCGCTCGCGGACCGACAACGACTCCATCCGCACCTGGTGGTGCCGGTACGTCTGCGCGCGGGCGAGCACCCCGGTGAGCGCCGCGAGGAGATCTTCGAGCTCGACCCTGGGTTGCGGGCGCTCGATGCGCACGTATGGCGTCGCGGTCCGCACCTCGAGGAGATCGCGCCCGACCCGGGGCAGTCCGTCGATCTGCTCCGCCGCCTGCTTGTACCGTTCGTACTCCCGCAGCCGGCGCACGAGCTCGGCCCGCGGGTCCTCTTCGTCATCGACGCTCTCGGGCCGCGGTAGCAGCAGGCGGGACTTGATCTCGGCCAGCATCGCGGCCATCGCGAGATACTCCGCGGCGAGCTCGAGCCGAAGCACCTTCATCAGATCGATGTACTCCATGTACTGCCGCGTGATCGCGGCGATCGGAATATCGAGGATATCGATGTTCTGGCGTTTGACCAGATAGAGCAGCAGATCGAGCGGGCCCTCGAACGCCTCGAGAAAAACTTCGAGCGCATCCGGCGGAATGTAGAGGTCCTTGGGCAGATCGGTGATGGGCTCGCCGTCCACCACCGCGAACGGCATCTCTTCCTGTCTGGGCCGCCCGAGTGGCCCGGGTGGCCCGAGCGGCTGGGGGGCATCCGGCTCCGGAGACGTCGTTTCGATCCCGTCCATGCGCCCTCCTTCGCCCGTCCCCGACAGCACTGGCGCTACGCCCGGCGCGCGAGCGCGGTGCTCATCGATGCGCGAGTCCCATCGCCTGGCGTACCGCTTCCATCGTCTCTCGCGCGGCGTCGCGCGCCTCGTCACAGCCTTCCGCGATGATCGACCGCACGAGATCCGGCTGTGATTCATACTCCGCTGCCCGCTCGCGGATCGGCGCCTGCTCGGCGAGGACCGCGTCGATCACTTTCTGCTTGCAGTCGAGGCACCCGATCCCGGCGGTGCGACAGCCTTCCTCAGCCCAACCGCGCGTTTCCTCGTCCGAATACACGAGATGGAACTGCCACACCGGACACTTCGCGGGGTCACCCGGGTCGGTGCGCCGAACCCGGGCCGGGTCCGTCGGCATCCTCTGAAGCTTCTCCTGCACGTCGTGCGGATCTTCACGCAGCTCGATCACGTTGCCGTAGGACTTCGACATCTTCTGTCCGTCGAGCCCCGGCATCTTCGGTGCCTCTGTGAGCAGGGCCCGCGGCTCGGGCAGAATCACCCTGCCTCCGCCCTCCAGGTATCCGAACAGCCGCTCGCTGTCTCCCAGGGTGATGTTCTGCTGATCATCGAGCAGCGCACGAGCGGTCTCCAGCGCACCGGAGTCGCCCTGCTCCTGGTACCGGCGCCGGAGCTTGCGATAGAGCTTCGCGTTCTTCTTCCCCATCTTCTTGATCGCGGCCTCGGCCTTCTCCTCGAAGCCCGGCTCCCGCCCGTAGATGAAGTTGAACCGCCGCGCGATCTCGCGGGTCAGCTCGACGTGCGCGACCTGATCCTCGCCCACGGGGACCAGTCCCGCCCGGTAGATCAGGATGTCCGCGCTCTGAAGCAGGGGATAGCCGAGAAAGCCGAAGGTCGCGAGATCGCGCTCGCGCAGCCTCTCTTGCTGGTCCTTGTAGCTCGGCACGCGCTCGAGCCAACTGAGCGGCGTCACCATGGAGAGCAGCAGATGCAGCTCCGCGTGCTCGGACACCCGCGACTGGATGAACAGCTTCGAGTCGCCGGGGTCGATGCCCGCCGCGAGCCAGTCGACGACCATGTCCCATACGTTCGCGCCGATGACGCCGGAGTCTTCATAGTGGGTGGTCAGCGCATGCCAGTCCGCCACGAAGAAGAAGCACTCGTACTCGTGCTGGAGCCGCACCCAGTTGCGCAGCACGCCGTGGTAGTGCCCGAGATGCAGTCTTCCGGTCGGACGCATCCCCGAGAGGACGCGCTGGTGCTGGCGCGGGACGGTGCTCACGTTCACGACGTTCTCCGGCTCGTCGCAGCCCCCGGCAGCGTGCCGGGGGAGCGGGGCCTTGCGCCCGCATTGTAGAGAGCCGTTCGCAGTGACGCGACACCCGCGCCCGGATCGTGCGCGCGAGCCCGGACTGCCCTTCCTCCGGCTATAATCGCGCGCCCGGAACATAACGGCGGGCGTCGGCGCCCCACGAGCTTGCACATGAAGCTTCTCTTCGACTTCTTCCCCATCGTGCTGTTCTTCGTCGCATACAAGATGCACGACGACCCGCACCAGGGCTTCATCGTCGCCACCGTCGTCATCATCGTCGCGACCGCGGCCCAGGTGCTGGTGATGTGGCTCCGCGAGCGCCGGGTGGAGAAGATGCACCTCGCGGTCCTCGCGATCGTCGTTGTGTTCGGCGGGATCACCCTGGCGCTGGACGACGAGATCTTCTTCAAGTGGAAGCCGACCGTCGTCAACTGGCTCTTCGCCCTCGTCTTTCTCGGCAGCGAGTTCATCGGCGCGAAGAACGTCGTGCGCCGGCTCATGGAATCCAAGGTGAAGCTGCCCGGCCCGGTGTGGACCCGGCTCAACATGAGCTGGGTGCTCTTCTTCGTGGTATGCGGCGGACTCAATCTCTTCGTCATCTACAACTACGACACCGATACCTGGGTCGACTTCAAGCTGTTCGGGCTGATGGGGCTCACGCTGGTGTTCGTGCTCGGCCAGGGGGTGTACATGATGCGGCACATGCCGGAGGAAGAGGACGCCGGGGGGACCGGCTGATGCCGGCGCCTCGTGATTCGATCTCCCCGGACCCCGCCGATGCCGGCGCCCGTGGCTCGATCTCGCGGACCCCGCTGATGCCGGCATCTGTGGCTCGACATCCCCGGCCTCCGCGGCGATGAGCGCATCGCCGACCCTCGCGCTTGCGTGCGAGCTCATCCGCCGGGCCTCCGTCACCCCCGACGACGCCGGCTGCCAGGCGATCCTCGCCGGACGGCTTGCGCGGTTCGGCTTCCACATCGAGACGATGCGGTTCGCCGACGTGGACAACCTCTGGGCCCGGCACGGCGGCGACGGTCCGCTGCTGGTGCTGCTGGGACATACCGACGTGGTTCCCACCGGCCCCCTCCGGGAATGGAGCAGCCCGCCGTTCGAGCCGGCGATCCGCGACGGGTATCTCTACGGCCGCGGCGCCGCGGACATGAAAGGGAGCGTCGCCGCAATGGTCACCGCGCTCGAGCGCTTCCTCGACCGGCACCCGCGGCACGTCG
The DNA here is from genome assembly GCA_047514485.1 of Gammaproteobacteria bacterium. Taxonomy (GTDB): domain Bacteria; phylum Pseudomonadota; class Gammaproteobacteria; order HK1; family HK1; genus HK1. The sequence continues at coordinate 8,835 of JAKZYK010000095.1, read as the reverse complement.
GCTCCGTCGCGCTGCTCGTCACCAGCGACGAGGAGGGGCCGTCGGTGAACGGCGTTCGCCGCGTCATCGACACCTTCGGCGAGCGCGGCGAGCGCATCGACTGGTGTCTGGTCGGCGAGCCCTCGAGCACCGATCGGCTCGGCGACACCGTCAAGATCGGCCGGCGCGGGTCCTTGAACGGCACGATCGTGGTACGGGGCATCCAGGGCCACGTCGCGTATCCTCATCTCGCCCACAATTCGGTGCACGATCTGGCGCGGCTGCTTGCGACGCTGGCCGACACGGTGTGGGACGAAGGCTGCGAGCGTTTTCCACCGACGAGCTTCCAGGTGTCGAACATCACCGCCGGCACCGGGGTGGACAACGTCATTCCCGGGCATGCCGAGGCGGTGTTCAACTTCCGCTACTCGACCCGCCATGACCGCGACTCGCTCACCGCGGCGGTGGAGTCCGCCTGCCGATCGCTCGCTCTCGACTACCGAATCGACTGGCGGTTGTCCGGCGAGCCGTTCCTCACCGAGCCCGGCCGGCTCATCGAGGCAGTCAGCGGCGCCGTCGAAGCGGTCGCCGGCTATCCCCCGGCGCTCTCGACCGCCGGGGGCACGTCGGACGGTCGCTTCGTCGCCCCGACCGGTGCTGAGGTGGTCGAGCTCGGCCCCGTCAATGCGAGCATCCATCGCATCGACGAGCGCGTCCTCGCCGCCGATCTCGACCGCCTGAGCGAGATGTACGAACGGATCATCGCGCAGTTGCTGGCGGGCTGAGTCCGCACCGGGAGCCCGTTGCCCCGACCCGGCGTCACCCCGATCCGGCGCGACTTCGGGCGGGGAGCAACCTTGCGCCGTCAGCCGGATGCGGCCCCCCGCTCGATGTCCACCGCCTCGCGCATCGCGGCCTCGAAACGGTCCATCCCGTCGTCGAGCTCGGCATCGGTGATGTTGAGCGGGGGCAGGAACCGCAGCACGCCAGGACCCGCCTGGAGCACGAGCACGCCGTGCCGGCGGCACAGCTCGCCGAGCTCGCCGGCGCGGCCGGCCCACTCGCTGCGCAGCACTGCACCGAGCATCAGGCCCCTGCCGCGCACCTCGGCGATGAACCCGAGCTGGTTGTGGAGCGCATTGAGACGCGCGCGCAGCCTTTCGCCCTGGCGCTCGACGTTGGCGAGCAGCTCCGCGGAGCGCAACCTGCGCAACACCACCCGCGCCACCGCGGCCGCGATTGGGTTCCCGCCGAAGGTCGAGCCGTGGCTTCCCGGCTGGAGGGTCTCGGCCGCCTTGGCGCCGACCAGCATCGCGCCGATCGGCAAACCTCCGCCGAGCGCTTTCGCGATGGTCACGACATCCGGGACGAGCCCGTCTTCCCACTGGTAGGCGAAGAATCGGCCGGTCCGCGCGAGCCCGCTCTGGATCTCGTCGAACATCAGCAGCGCGTCGTGAGCCCGACAGCGTTCCGCGACCGCCGCAAGGAAGCCGTCCGCGGCGGGAACGACACCCCCCTCACCCTGGATCGGCTCCACCAGCACCGCGCAGGTGCGCTCTCCGATCGCGTCGTCGAGCGCCGCGACGTCGTTGAATTCACAGTACCGGAAGCCTCCCGGCAACGGCTCGAAGCCCTCGTGGTACTTCGGCTGCGCGGTCGCGGTCACCGTCGCGAGGGTCCGGCCGTGGAACCCTCCGTGAAAGGTCACGATCTCGCGCTTCTCCGCCCCGTGACGCAGACTCGCGTGCTTGCGCGCCAGCTTGATCGCGGCTTCGTTCGCCTCCGCGCCGGAGTTGCAGAAGAAGACCCGGTCGGCGAACGACCCCTCGCACAGCTCTTCGGCGAGACGCACCACCGGCTCCGCGAAGTAGAGATTGCTGACGTGCCAGAGCCTGCCTGCCTGCTCGGAGACCGCACGCGCAAGCTCCGGGTCGCCGTGACCGAGCGACGTGACGCTGATCCCTGCCCCCAGGTCGACGTATTCGTTGCCGTCGAGATCCCACATGCGAGCCCCTTCGCCGCGATCGAGGATCATCTCCTTGGGCGCGTAGTTGGGCACGTACCGGCGCTGCCCCACCGCCACCAGTTCCCTGGTCTTCGCTGTCTGCGCCAGCTCTTTGGTCTTCGCTGTCTGCGCCAGCTCTTTGGTCTTCCGTGTCTGCTCTTCCGGCATCGTCACTCTCCGCAGGCTCGATGAAGGCGCCGGATGATACTGGATGGCCGCTGCGAATGGTGCGGCGCCGGCGTACCTCGATGTTGACGCGGCGATTCCTCGAGATGATCGAGCCGGACCGCCTCCCCGCCGGCTCGATCGGGCCGTCCGCCGGAGCCCGCGTGATATAGTCCGCTCCCGTTCGACGGACACGCGGCGGCCCTCCCACGGGCCGGCTGAAGGCACTCGCGGCACGCGCGCGGCCCCCCGGATCCGGGGCCAGCGCGACGACCCGGAACCCCGGAACCTGAGAAATGGCAGATCGACCAGACCCTCTCCAGGACGACGGGGTGGCCGTTCAGGAAGCCAAGCCAAAGCTCAAGCAACCCCCGCTCTACAACGTCGTCCTGCTCAATGACGACTTCACCCCGATGGAGTTCGTCGTCCACGTGCTCGAGCTGTTCTTCGGACTGGCGCGTGAGCAGTCGGTAAGGATCATGCTTCACGTGCATACTCGCGGCAAAGGAGTGTGCGGATGCTTTTCGCGCGAGATCGCGGAGACGAAGGTCGCTCAAGTGAACGACTATGCCCGCGAGAACAATCACCCACTTCTGTGTACGATGGAGCGTGCCTGATGCGAGGCCGAGGACTGACGTCATGCTGAGCAAGGAGCTGGAGTTCACCCTCAACAGCGCCTTCCGCGACGCCCGCGAGAGGCGGCACGAATTCATGACGGTCGAGCATCTGCTGTTCGCGCTGCTCGACAATCCGGCCGCGGGCAAGGTGCTGCGCGCGTGTGGGGTCGAGATCGAGAAGCTGCGCCGGACGCTCGCGCGGTTTCTCGAAGAGAATACGCCGACGCTCTCTTCGAAGGACGAGCGCGAGACCCAGCCCACCCTCGGATTTCAGCGCGTGCTCCAACGCGCCGTATTCCACGTGCAGTCCTCGGGCAAGAAAGAGGTCACCGGCGCCAACGTGCTCGTCGCGATCTTCGGCGAGCGTGAATCCCAGGCGGTGTACTTTCTCAATCAGCAGGACGTCAACCGGCTCGACGTCGTCAACTACCTCGCGCACGGGATCTCCAAGGTCCAGGACAACGAGGAGAGCGACGCCTTCAACTCCACCGGCGAGGATGAGAAACCGGTCGAGCCGACCAGGAAGAGTCCGTTGGAGTCATACGCCACCCACCTCAATCAGCAGGCGCGGCTCGGCAAGATCGATCCCCTCATCGGGCGCCGCGACGAGATCGAGCGCACGGTCCAGATCCTGTGCCGGCGGCGCAAGAACAACCCGCTATTCGTCGGCGAGGCGGGGGTCGGCAAGACCGCGATTGCGGAGGGGCTCGCGAAGATGATCGTCGACGGCAGCGTGCCCGAAGTGCTCGCACGATCCGACATCTACGCGCTCGATCTCGGTGCGTTGCTCGCCGGCACCAAGTACCGGGGCGACTTCGAGAAGCGGCTGAAGGCAGTCCTGGCCCAGCTCGACAAGCAAGACGGTGCGATTCTCTTCATCGACGAGATCCATACCATCATCGGCGCCGGTGCGGCGTCCGGCGGGGTCATGGACGCATCCAACCTCATCAAGCCGATGCTCGCATCCGGCGACCTGCGGTGCATCGGCTCGACAACCTATCATGAATATCGCGGGATCTTCGAGAAGGATCGGGCGCTTTCGAGGCGGTTCCAGAAGATCGACATCCGCGAGCCGACGGTCGAGGAGACGGTGAAGATTCTCAATGGGCTCAAGTCCCGGTTCGAGGAGCACCACGAGGTCAAGTACTCGCGACCGGCAATGCGCATCGCGGCGGAGCTCTCGCACCGGTACATCAACGAGCGGTTCCTGCCCGACAAGGCGATCGATGTCATCGACGAGGCAGGCGCGTCGCAGAAGCTGCTGCCGCCGTCGCGCCGCCGCAAGACCATCGGGGTCGCAGAGATCGAGCACGTGGTATCGAAGATAGCGCGGATCCCCTCGAAGACCGTCTCCACCTCCGACAAGGACGTCCTGCGCACTCTCGAGCGCGACATCAAGCTCGTCGTCTTCGGCCAGGATCCGGCCATCAAGACGCTTGCCTCCGCCATCAAGATGGCGCGCTCGGGTCTGCGCGAAGGAGAGAAGCCGATTGGCTCGTTCCTCTTCGCGGGCCCGACCGGGGTCGGCAAGACCGAGGTCACGCGCCAGCTCGCACGGATCATGGGGATCGAGCTCGTGCGCTTTGACATGTCCGAGTACATGGAGCGGCATACGGTCTCGCGCCTCATCGGCGCGCCGCCCGGCTACGTCGGATTCGATCAAGGCGGCCTGCTCACCGAGGCCATCAACAAGCATCCGCACGCGGTGCTGCTGCTCGATGAGATCGAGAAGGCCCACCCCGACGTGTTCAACCTGCTTTTGCAAGTCATGGATCACGGCACCCTCACCGACAACAATGGACGCAAGGCGGACTTCCGCAACGTAATCCTGGTCATGACCACCAACGCCGGCACGGATCGGATGAGCCGGCCGTCGATCGGATTCACGGTGCAGGATCACTCCGGCGACGGCATCGAGGCGATCAAGCGGATGTTCAGCCCCGAGTTCCGGAACCGTCTCGACACCATCGTGCAGTTCGCTTCGCTCGGCGCGGACACCATCGCCCACGTGGTCGACAAGTTCATCATCGAGCTGGAGGGGCAGCTCGAGGAGAAGCGCGTGATCCTCGACGTGGACGAGGAAGCGCGCGCTTGGCTCGCCAAGCACGGTTTCGACGCGCTCATGGGCGCGCGCCCGATGGCGCGGATCATTCAGGAGCACATCAAGCGCCCGCTTGCCGACGAGCTGCTGTTTGGGCGGCTGGAGGGTGGCGGGCACGTCAAGGTCACCGCGCGCGACGGCGCGCTCTCGTTCGAGTTCGAGCACGAAGAGGAAAGGATCGGGGAGCCGGGCTGACCGGCGGCGCGACACCCATCGGCCCACGCCGACTCCGGCCGGCTGCGGCGCGGACGCCGATCCGGACCCGGGCCGATAGCGTGAGGCGCCCGCGTCATCGAGACTGAGAGCACTGCGCGCGTGGAACGTTCTCCACCTCCCGCCGAATCACCCTCGACCCGGACGCGGCCCGACACCATCAGCCAGCCACCGACCGGCGCCGCTTCTGCCCGGGACGTCGATGTCTGGCGGCTCGACTGCACGCGGGATCGAGGCGCGGGCCGCGTGTTCGATTCGGCGCTCGACGCGCCGGAACGCGCCCGGTTGCGCCTCATGCGCCGCGCCGATACGCGGCTGCAATTCTCGGCCGGGCGCTGGCTCGTCCGCCATGTCCTCGCCCGGCGGCTCGGCTGCGCCGAGGCCGAGGTCGAGTTGACCGTCGGCGCGCACGGGCGGCCGTCACTCGTCACCGGCAGCATCGACTTCAATCTCTCCCACTCCGGCTCCCTCGTGGTGCTCGCACTGAGCGCGGTGCGGGTAGGGATCGACATCGAGGCCACGGATCGGACCAACGATTGGCGCGCCATCGCACATCGATTCTTCTCCGCCGTCGAGCTCGCTGCGATCGAGGCCTGCGCCGAGGCGGAGCAGCGCACCGCGTTCTTCCGAACCTGGGTGCGCAAGGAGGCGTTCGTCAAGGCGCTCGGTACCGGAATCGCGACCGGATTCGACCGGTTCGACGTGAGTGCCGGCGCCGAGCCGGCGCTCACCGGCGCCCGCATCGACAGGATCGACGCAGGCGAATGGTCGATTCGGGATTTCGTTCCAGGCCCGGATCACCTCGGGGCGGTGGCAGTCCGCGCCGCGTGCCCGCACGTGCAACTCCACGACATCGAGCCTTGAAGGCAAGGCATCCGACATGTGCTCGCGGCCGTCCCCCCGGCTGAACGCCCAGGTGTCGAGCACTTGGGTACCGTGCGTGTTGACGACGACGAGCTCGGCGCCGTGGTTGAGAGGTATGGCGACTCCGTGGCGGGCCGGGATGACGCCGGCCCGGGCAAAAGGACAACAACAGCCTACCCTCGTGCTCGACATGGTCACGGCGACGCCGAGCATGCCGGCGCGCCGCATCGTGCTGGATTGCGCAGCGTCGAGGCGCCTCCTCAGTCGGGCCGCAGCATCTCGAACACGGTCTCGACCGACGTGTAGTCCATGTAGCCGAGCCGCGCGATCGGCCGGTACGCGGCCATGTCGATCATGCCGTCGCGGATGATGCGGTCGGCGATGTGGGTGCCGACGACCCGACCGATCACCAAGTTGTTCTCGACCCTGGGATGGTCGCTCGGGAGCCGGAGCCGGGTGATGAAGCGGCACTCCAGGCTGACCGGCGCTTCTTCGACGCGCGACGCCTTCACGTGCACCGAGGGCGCCGGGGTCAGCCCCGCCAGCTCGAACTCGTCGACCGACGGATCGACGTGGGCCGAGGTCAAGTTCATGACCTTGCGCAGATCGTACCCGGCGAGGTTGACCACGAACTCGTTCGTTTGCTCGATGTTGCGCAAGGTGTCCTTGCCTTCACCGTCCGGGCGTGGATTGTTGGGCGCGAACATGATGGTGGGCGGCCGGTCCGCACACGCGTTGAAGTAGCTGAACGGGGCGAGGTTGGCGATTCCGTCGACGTCCACGCTGCTCACCCAGGCGATGGGGCGTGGCGCGACGAGCGCCTTGAAGGGGTTGTGCCGGAGTCCATGCTTGCGGTGGTCATCGAAGAACATCGCTCGTTCGCTCGCTCGCTTGCGCCCACACGGCATCGACTATGGCTGAGCGCTGCGCCTTATGCCACCTGTTTCCCGGCGTCGAGCAGCTCGCGCGGCAATCTGAAGGTGACGTTTTCTTCGATGCCGTCGAGATCGGTCACGGTCACGTCGAACATGTCCCCGAGCCGGTCGATCAACTCCTGGACAAGCTCTTCAGGGGCCGACGCGCCGGCAGTGATTCCCACCGCCCGCGCACCATCCAGCCAGGCTGGATTCAAGCTCTCGGCATCCGGAATAAGATAGCTGTCGGTTCCGGCCTCTTCGCTTATCTCTCGCAGCCGGTTCGAGTTCGAGCTGTAGTCGGCGCCAATCACCAGGATCACGTCGGACCGGTTCGCCAACCGCCGTACCGCGGTCTGCCGATTCTGCGTGGCATAGCAGATATCCTTCACGTCAGGGCCGCGAATCTCGGGAAAACGCACCTTGAGCGCCGCGATGATCTCGCGGGTATCGTCGACGCTGAGCGTCGTTTGCGTTACGTAGGAAAGCTTCGCCGGATTGGCGGGCGTCAACGTCGCTATGTCGGCCAGGTTCGACACCAAGTAAACCTCATCCGGTACTTGTCCCATCGTTCCCTCGACTTCCGGGTGGCCGGGATGTCCGATGAGGACGACCTCGTAACCCGTCCGCGCATAGCGTTTCGTTTCATTGTGCACCTTGCTCACCAGCGGGCAGGTTGCATCGATCACCTGCAAGCCGCGGACACCGGCATCGTCCTCGACTTTTCGGGACACGCCATGGGCGCTGAACACGGTGACGGCGCCTTGCGGGATGTCTCCAATTTCTTCGACGAAGCGAGCGCCCTTGTCGCGCAGACTATCGACAACGTGTTTGTTGTGGACGATTTCGTGACGCACGTAGACGGGTGCACCGTAGATTTGCAGCGCTCGTTCGACGATGTCGACGGCTCGGACGACCCCGGCGCAGAATCCTCTGGGCTGCGCCAGAATAACCTGCAAGGGTTGTTTCGTCACTTGAATCCTCCGACCATCACAATGATGTGGGTGACTGACTACGACATAAAAATCAACAGATTACGAAAGTTATCTCGTGTAAAAAATGAAGAAATCCAGAGTCTATGGAAGGATCTTGCCTGGATTCATGAGGTTGCCGGGATCGAGGGACTGCTTGATCTGACGCATCACGGAGACCGCCTCCGTCCCGTGCTCGCGATTGAGAAAACCGATCTTGCCGAAGCCTATGCCATGCTCGCCGGTACAGGTACCGCCCATGTCGAGGGCCCGGGCGACCATGCGTTCGTTGACGCTCTCCGCCCGCGCGAGCTCTTCGGCATCGTCCGGGTCGAGAATGAACGACAGATGGAAGTTCCCATCCCCGACGTGGCCGACGATTGGAGCGAGCAATCCGGACGCATCGATGTCGGCGCGCGTTTCCAGGATGCACTCGGCGAGGTTCGAGATCGGGACGCAGACGTCCGTCGGCCAGCCATGCGCCCCCGGGCGGAGCGCAATTGCCGCGTAGTACGCGTCGTGGCGTGCCTGCCACAGGCGCGAGCGATCCTCCTGGCGGGTCGCCCAACGGAACTCTCCACCGGAGTTCTCCCCCGCGAGCGCACCGACCATCTCCACCTGCTCACGGACCCCCTGCTCGCTGCCATGGAACTCGAAGAACAGGGTCGGAGACACCGGGTAGTCGAGCCCCGAGTAACGATTGACGGCGTCCATCTGGACCTCGTCCAGCAGCTCGATTCGTGCCACCGGCACCCCGCACTGAATCGTCTGTATGACGGTATCGACCGCGCCGGCGAGCGAATCGAACGAACACACCGCCGCCGAGATGGCCTCGGGGATACCGTACAGACGCAACCGGATCTCGGTGATCACGCCCAGCGTGCCCTCGGAGCCCACGAACAGCCGGGTGAGGTCGTAGCCGGCGGCGGATTTGCGCGCCCGCCCCCCGGTCTTCACGATGCGTCCGTCGGCGAGCACTACGGTCAGCCCCAGCACGTTCTCCCGC
>JAKZYK010000094.1:0-13452 GCA_047514485.1 Gammaproteobacteria bacterium | reverse complement strand
ACGGGTTCGCACGCCTCGTCGACGAATTCGACGACGACATGCTCGGCTATCCATGGCGGCACCCGGACCCGGCAGTCGATGCTTTGCAGGCGCGCATCCAGGCGATTGCGGAGGCCGCCGCCGATCGCACAGAGCCCCGCCAAGCGACGTTCGAACGGATCTGGACGTGCGTCCACGAAGCACTCGGCCGGGTGCCGTCTGCGCTTCCGGACGATATCGGGGTGCCGGTCCCGATGCATTCCGAGCCCTGGTACTGCTGTGCCGAGCCGACTGCCAGCCAGCTCGGCGCGGTATGATGGACACGGCCCTTGCGTTTGCGCAGGAGAGAGCGGCGCGATGGACGACGTAGGGCTCGAATCGCTGCGCATCGACAAGTGGCTCTGGGCAGCGCGTTTCTTCAAGACCCGCTCTCTCGCCACGCAAGCCGTCTCGGGTGGCCTGGTCCGGGTCGCGGAGCAGCGGGTCAAGGCATCTCGCCGGCTGCGGCGCGGCGAGATCGTTCACGTCCGGCGCGGCGCGCAGGCGTGGGACGTCATCGTCAGGGGGCTGCGCGACGAGCGCCGCCCGGCGCCGGAGGCGCAGACCCTGTACGAAGAGACGCCCGCGAGCATCGAACGGCGCACCAGCGAGCAGGGCCGGCGCGATCAGGCGCAGATGCGCCGGGCTCAGGCTCAGGGACGGCCGACCAAACGCGAGCGGCGCGCGCTCGTGCGCTGGCGGGATCGTCAGCACGGATCTCTCACCGGCTCGCGAAGCGGGGACCAGGATTCACCGCATCGCTGAACGGCGCAAGGCCGTAACGGCGGCGGGTCAGACCCGGGCATCCGACGGAGAGTCGACCCACGGAGAATCGACTTGAGCGCTCTCATTCACCCCTTCTTTCAGATCTGCCTGCTGAGGATGCGGCCGCAGGATTTGCCCTCGTCCTCGACGTTGCTCGTGCTCGTGCTGTTCGCCCACACCCTCCTGGGCGTGGCGGTGGCCGCCATCAACCTCCGATTCGGTCAGGCGCTCGTCGCCGGGATCGCCGATACCGCCCTGCTGTGCGGGCTCACGACCGCGCTACTGATGCTGCGCAAGCTGCACGAACGCACCGTCCAGACCCTGATCGCGCTCGCCGGCGCCGGCACCGTCATCGGGGTCCTGGCGTATCCGGTGAGCCTCTGGCTCCACAGCGCGTACCAGGCGAACGAGCAATCGACGGCGCTCGCGACCGTTCTGCTCATGGTGCTCGGCTGGAGCCTGGTCGTCTCGGGCCACATTTTCCGCCATGCCCTGTCGGCGCCGTACTACCTCGGCCTGATCGTCTCGATCGCGTTCTACTGGGTCTCGCTCAAGGTCCTGAGCAATCTGTTCCCGATCGTCGGGTAGCGCCGCGCATGCACGTTCACTTTCTCGGCATCTGCGGCGCCTTCATGGCCGGACTCGCCCTGATCGCCCGCGAGCTCGGCCACCGTGTCACCGGCTGCGACGAGAACGTGTATCCGCCGATGAGCGGCGTGCTCGACCGGGCCGGCATTACGCCGATATCCGGATACGACCCCGCGCAGCTCTCGCCGGCGCCCGATGTCGTAGTGATCGGCAATGCGATGACGCGCGGCAACGCCTGTGTGGAACACATCCTCGACACGGGGCTGCGATACGCGTCCGGCCCGGCGTGGCTGTCCGAGCACGTGCTCGCGCACCGGCACGTCATCGCGGTCGCCGGCACCCACGGCAAGACCACCACCACCGCGATGCTCGCGGTGATCCTCGACGCCGCCGGCCTGGACCCCGGATTCCTCATCGCCGGCGTGCCGCTCGACTTCGACACCGGCGCCCGCGCCGGCCGCGATGGGCCACGCCGGCCGTTCGTCATCGAGGCCGACGAGTACGACACCGCATTCTTCGACAAACGCTCGAAGTTCGTGCACTACCGCCCGCGCACCCTGGTGCTGAACAACCTCGAATTCGACCATGCCGACATCTTCGACGACCTTCGCGACATGCAGCGCCAGTTCCATCACGTCGTGCGCATCGTGCCGGGCAGCGGCCGGATCGTGGCCGGGGCCGGAGACCGCCGGATTGAGGAGGTCCTCGCGATGGGATGCTGGACGCCAGTGGAACGGGTCGGCGGCGGCGGCGACTGGTGCGCCGAGATGGCGACACCGGACGGGGGGAAATTCAACGTGCGTCACCACGGCGGAGTCGTGGCCGAGGTCGAATGGGGGCAACGCGGCGCGCACAACGTCTCGAACGCCCTCGCCGCGATCGCGGCGGCCCGGCACGCGGGCGTCGAGCCGCGCACCGCGGCGCGTGCGCTTCGCGGCTTCACCGGGGTCAAGCGGCGGCTCGAGCACTGCGCAACGGTGGCGGGCGTCGCGATCTACGACGACTTCGCCCATCATCCGACCGCGATCGAGGCCACTATCGGGGCGCTGCGCACAAGCTGCGAGGGCCGGGTGATCGCGGTGCTCGAGCCGGCATCGAATACGATGCGGCTCGGGACGCATCGCGCGACCCTCGGGCCGGCGCTCTCGGGCGCGGACGCCGCCTGGGTGCTTGCCCCGGCACGAGCCCGCTGGGACATCCACGCGCTGGAGCGAGAGGAAGGGGGTATACGAGTCCGTGACGACATCGATACGATCGTGCGCGAGTGCTGCGATGCGGTGAGCCCGGGAGATGCCATCGTGGTGATGAGCAATGCAGGATTCGGCGGGATTCAGGCACACCTTGCAGCCGCGCTGCGAACCCGCGCATAGGCGCGAACCTCCTGGATGGGTCCGCGTCCCCCCGCAACGATTGACGGCGGTCCCGCACATGAGCACAGAATTTTCACCGGCACATACACCGGCGCCCCGCGAAACGCTGGAGGCAACTCCCGTGTTCACGCTCAACACGGTGCTCTATCCCGGGGGGCCGCTGCCGCTGCGCATCTTCGAGCCGCGCTACGTGGACATGGTGAGCAATCGGCTGCGCCTGGACGCGCCGTTCATCGTTGCGCTCATCCGCGAAGGCAGTGAGGTGGGCGGCGGCGCCACGACCCACTCGACCGGGACCCTCGCGCGCATCGTCGACTGGAACCGGCAGGACGACGGGCTGCTCGGGATCACAGCCCTCGGCGGGCGGCGGGTGCAGATTCTCAATGCCGAGACCCAGTCCGACGGCCTCTGCGTGGCCACGGCCCGCATGCTGGCGGAGGAGCCCGCATCCGCGGTGCCCGGCGAGCACCGGAAGCTGGTCGAGCTGCTGCGCCGACTGCTCGAACAGCTCGAATCCCTCTACCGCCACGTCACACCACGCTTTGACGACGCAAGCTGGGTCGGCTACCGGCTGAGCGAGCTGCTGCCGGTCCCGCTCACCCGCAAGCAGCACCTCCTGGAGATCGAGGATCCGCTGCTGCGCCTGCGCCAGCTCGCCGAGACCGTCGGAGCGCTCTCTGCCGGCGGCGCGCATTGAGCGTCGTCATCGAGTTTCGGTGCCGGGGAGCCTGCGAAGCTCCGAGTCGGAGAGCCTGCGCATCACCTTGTCGAGCCACCGATCGGAGAGTGCCCGCCTGAGGAACGCCAGCACGAACGCCGCGGCAAGACGCGCTTCACGGGTTGAGCAACGATACCCGCCACTCGCCGCCTTCGAGCGAGTAGCAGGTGCGCTCGTGCATGCGGTTGGGGAGCGAGCGCCAGAACTCGATACGGATCGGAGCCACGCGGTAGCCCGACCAATGCAGCGGACGCGGAACCGGACCGTCGCCAAAGCGCTCCGCGAACGCGCAGGCCCTGGCCTCGAGCGCCTCCCGACTCTCCAACGGCTCGGACTGGTCCGACGCCCACGCGCCAATCTGGCTACCGGGATGCCGGCCGTTCCAGTAGGCGTCGGCCTCTGCGTCCGTCACCGCGCCGACGCGGCCTTCGACTCTCACCTGCTCCATCAGCGGATCCCAGAAACAGCACATCGCGACGCTCGGATTCACTGTGAGCTCACGCCCCTTGCGGCTCAGGGTGTTGGTATAGAACACGAACCCCGATGCGTCGTACCCCTTCAACAGGACCACCCGTGCCGAGGGGCGGCCGCCTCCATCCACGGTGGCGACGGTCACCGCGGCCGGCTCGTTCAGATCGCAAGCCGCGGCGCGTTTGAACAACGCATCGAATCGTTCGAGCGCTTCCTGGAGCTTCGGCATGATTTCGGCTCAGCCTCCCGGGGTCGGCACGGATGCGGGATTGCACCAGCAACTGCCCGTGCTCGCAAACGCCTGACACAGTGTCTCACGGGTACCGCACACCTTCGCCCGCAAGCACCGCGGCGTATCCTTCCCGGTAGGTCGGATAGCGGAGCCGATAGCCGCTCGCCCGGAGCCGCGCGTTGCTGCACCGCTTGCCCGAGCCTTCTCCCGCGGCATCGCCGGCCCGGACCCGCCGCGGCGCCGGCGCACCGAGCCGGGCCGCGAGCCACTCCATGACCTCGCACTCCGCGGCCGGCGCGTCATCGACGCCGATATACACCTCGTCGTCGACCCGCTCTCGGTCGATGAGGTGCGCGAGCACTCCCGCGCAGTCGTCGCGGTGGATCCGGTTCGTGAACCTCGGGGGGTCGCTGGCGCAGCACGCACCGGACCGCGCTCGGTTGATCAGCCAGCCGCGACCAGGACCGTAGATGCCCGCGAAGCGCACCACCCTCGCGCAGATCGGACTCGCGAGCATCCGCCGCTCACCCGCGACGAGGCACTCGCCCGCGAATCCCCTCGGCCGCAACGGCGCCGTCTCGTCGATCCACGCGCCGCCGCGCTCGCCGTATACCGAGGTGCTCGACACGAAGAACACCCGGCGGGGCGGCTCGGCCCGATGCTCGAGCACGTCGAGCAGCGCCGAGACGCCGTCGACGTACGCGCGCCGGTAGGCCTCTTCGTCGCGGCGGCCGGCCGCGACGGCATAGACCACGACGTCGACATCCGGGATCTTCCGCTCCATCGCCTCACAATCGGTCACGTCGACCGACAGGGGATGCAGGGAAGCAGGAAGCTGCTGCGCCGAACGCCGGGCCCCGACGACATCATGGCCTCGCTCGCACAGCAGCAAGCCGAGTGCGGTCCCGACGTCACCGCAGCCGGCAATCAGGACCCGTGACACCCGACCGCCTCGCGGATCGCGGCGCGACACAGGGAATGGAGCCGCGGGCGCTCGAAGCGTCGAGCACCTCCGGCACCGTGCTGATGCTGCTCAACGCGGGACCGTTTCACGCGGAGATCACCCGCTTGAGTCGTGCGGCTCTGCATCCGTTGTTCGGCTCCTCCGCCAATCTGTCGCTTTCCGGCACCAAGTTCCGCGTCGAGGACATCGAACCGGAGCTGATCGGGATCGCCGACATCGTCATAGACCACGGCCTGCGCCTCTATCATCTGTACCGGGCCTCATCGACCCTGCTGGATCTCGAGACCTTCGAGGTCGTCCGCTATGGCGCCTGTTTCGAGCTGATCGCCGACGCTCTGAAGCGCCGCTTCCGGATCGAGCTGCCGCCGCCTCCTCCGGGTCGCATCCTCGATCTGATCGGCGATCTCCCGTGAGTCACCGGCGCCCTCCATATGTGTGAAATTCAAATGAGCTTCCCTGCTCACGGCGCGGCGCGGATCTCCTCGACGATGAGCTCGGGCCGCTCTTCGCCCCGGAACGCGTTCACTACGAACCGATACGCCACCTGCACCTCGCCCCGTGCGTTCGTGCCGACCGGCGGCTCGGAGTTGAACGCGATCGCGTCGATCGGGCGCTCGGCCCCGCGCGGCCGGAGCTTGAGCTTCGCGTGCCGTCCGCCGACGAGCCGCTCCCCGGCCACGCCGAAGATTCCGTCGAAGACCGGCTCGGGGAATCCCTGCCCCCACGGGGCAGCGTCGCGGATCGAACGGGCGAGATCGAGGTTGAAGTCGGATACGGGGATCTCGCCGTCGGTCAGCACCACCGCCTGGCGCATCTCCGGCGGCATCACCCGGTCCGCCTCGGCCGCGAACGCGGCGCGGAACCGGTCGAGCATCCCGCGCCGGATGGTGAGTCCCGCGGCCATCGCATGGCCGCCGAACCGCTCGATGATTCCAGGGTCGCGCGTCGCCACGGTGTCGAGCAGATCGCGCACGTGGACCCCGGGGATCGAGCGTACCGAGCCTTTGAGGTGCTCGGGGTCCGCATCCGGTGCGAATGCCGCCACTGGCCGGTGGAGGCGGTCCTTCACTCGCGATGCGAGGATGCCGACCACCCCGCTATGCCAGTCCTCGCGGAACAGCGAGACCGCCGCGTCGGACGAGGCATCATCGACGTCGTCGAGCAGGGCGATGGCTTGGCTCTGCATTTCGGACTCGATCTCGCGCCGCTCCACGTTGATGGCATCGAGTTCACGCGCGATACGCTCCGCATCCTCGCTGCGCTCACTCAACAGACACTCGATGCCGCGGCTCATGTCGGTGAGCCGCCCCGCCGCGTTGAGCCTGGGACCGGCGGCGTAGCCGAGATCCGACGCAACGATGCGTTCGACGTCACGGCCCGCCACCCGGAGTAGTGCCGTCACCCCGGGTGACGCGCGTCCGGCCCGGATCCGCCGCAGCCCCTGCTCGACGAGGATGCGGTTGTTGTAGTCGAGAGGGACAACATCGGCCACCGTGCCTAACGCAACGAGATCGAGGAGCGCAGCGAGGTTCGGCCCCTCGCCGCTGGCACGCTCTCGGCGCCGGGCGCGCAGTGCCCCGAGCACGTAGAACATCACCCCGACCCCGGCGAGGCATTTGCTCGGGAAGCCGTCGCCCGGTCGGTTCGGATTCACGATGGCGTCCGCCGCCGGCAGTTGTGCGCCGGGCAGATGGTGATCGGTAATCAGGACGTCGATACCAAGCCGTTTCGCGCAAGCGACCCCCTCGATGCTCGAGATGCCGTTGTCGACGGTGACGATGAGGCCGGGATCGAGTCCGCGCACGATCTCGACAATCTCCGGGGTCAACCCGTAACCGTGGCGCCTGCGATCCGGCACCGCGAACGTCACGTCGGCGGCTCCGAGCAACCGCAGGCCCCGCACCGCGACCGCGCACCCGGTCGCGCCGTCGGCGTCGTAATCGCCGACCACCACGATACGCGCCGCGGACTCGATGGCGCCGTCGAGCAACACGACCGCGCGGTCGAGGTCGAGGAGCCCGTGCGGCGGGAGCAGGTGCGCGAGCGAATGATCGAGATCGCCGTCACAGCCGATGGAGCGGGCCGCGAGCACCCGGCGCAGGACGGGATGGCAGTGGGGCAGAAACGCCGGACCGAACTCCGGCGCCGCGCGGCGCTGAATGCGTCTCACGGGTGAAAAACAATCCGGGATCCGGCCCAGGCGGACGGTTCCGGGTGCGCGGGACCGGAACCGGCGCATCGGAGCGCGTGCTCCGGCGCTCGCTCTGCCCTGCTTGCGTGTACAGGCTGCTCAGTCATTCGCACCGGACCATACGCCGCCCGCTTCCGTCCGCGCAATCGCCCGTCCTGCGATTCGCCCGCGTCTCCCACTGGTGACCATGACGAGGGCGCGGGGATATCGAGCGGCAGGAAGTATGCTCCCGCACCGCGGGAGAATCGGCGTACGCAGCAGGCCGCCGCTGAAGATGCACGTCAGGCATGGCGCACCGAAGCACCGGCGATTCTCGCTGCGAGCCCATCGCGCCGCCACCACCGGAAGCGCCCCCGGCGGGTCGCAGTGAACCGGTGGCCGCGTTCGTCGTGCAGCGACACGCGCGCGACAGCACCGCAGTCCAGGGCGCCGAGCAGCGGTTTCGCCCACGACGCGCTGAAGTGCGCAAGCCGGGTCCGCCAGGCGTCGAGGTCCAAGCGTCGCGCCGCCCGGTACAAATCGTCGACGACGATCAGATACGCGCCCCTCCGCGGGACGCGGCCCAGCCACTCGCCCGCACCGGCCGGCGGCGCGCCGCACTCGATACCGGCATGACGCGCGAGCCCGCACACCAGCGCATCGTCGCTCCATACCTGTACGAACGGCGACGATGCCTCGGCCGCCGGCGGCAGGCTCCCTGCCCCCCAGGGCCAGACGCTGTTGATCGGCGCTGCCCCGCGGTGCTCGCGCTCGATGTTGACCGGGCATTCGTGCAACGCCATCTGCACCTCGTTCATCCAACGATGCCACCCCGGGGCGTCCGGCCCGCGGGGCATCGCCGGAGAGACCTGGGCCCCCGCCGCGAGCGAGAGTGGGGTCGTCGTCACCCGCGCCGGCGCGTCGAGCACGACGTACCAGCGGTGCGGATGCGCCGCGTCGATGAACGGTCCGTCGGGCCGGAGCGCGCCGTTCACGGTGTCCGCGAGGGCAAGGGCCTCACCGCTCGAAATATCGGCATCTCCGGCGTCGAACAGAACGAGATCGGCAATATCAGCGCGCAGATGCACGGGATCGGCACGCAGCCAGGACCCGGGTTCGCCCGCGACGCAATCGATGAGGGCGGTGAATGCGGCGACCGGCCAGTCGGCGCCGGCCGGCCGGGCTGCATAGCCGAACGATTGGAAGGCAAGCGCTTCGGTCGAGCCATCCGTAGCGGCTCCCACGGTGTGCTCGGCCCGTGCGAGGAGCCGGTCGAGCGCGTCGAGGTCGAGTCCGTCGACGAGTGCGTACGCCGCGTCCGGATCATTGGAGCCAGGGCCCCCGGATCCGAGCAACCCCGGCACGAGCAGGACGATGTCGACCGCCGATCCGGCCCGCACGGCTTATGGACCCATGGTCGCGTCGATTGGCAGCGCCGTCGGGCGCCTTGCCAAGCTCCGGGTCAACCGCCGAGTGGCGGTCAACGAGGACCGGCGGCGGGCCGGAATACGGTTCAGCCGCCGAGCAACGACCGGCCAGCGCAGGTAACTCACCGGGACCCCGATCTCAGCCGCCGAGCGACGGCCACCGGCCCCGGTCGCCCGGCCGGTGCCCTGTTCAGGCGTCGAGATGCTCCAGCCGGATACATGTCACCCTGCCCTCGATGACCGGCAGCGCCTCGATCCGCGCAACCGCCTCGTTCATCTGCCGTTCGCGCACGCGATGGGTCAGCATCACGAGCTTCGCCTGGGCGGCGCCGCGCGGCGGCTCCGGCTGCACGACCGCCTCGATGCTGATCCCGGCCGCTCCGAAGATGGTCGCAATCTCGGCCAGCACACCGGGTTGGTCCGAGGCCAGCATCTTCAGATAGAACGCCGTCTCGGCCTCTTCGATTGACAGCATCGGCACCGAATCAAGGGCGCCGGGCTGGAACGCGAGATGGGGCACACGGTTGTTCGGGTCCGTGGTCAGGGTCCGCACCACGTCGACAAGATCCGCGACCACCGCCGAAGCGGTCGGCTCGGCACCGGCGCCGGGGCCGTTGTAGAGCGTGCGCCCCACCGCGTCGCCCTTGACGAGCACCGCGTTCATGACTCCATTGACGTTCGCGATGAGCTCCCGCTCCGGAACCAGGGTCGGGTGCACCCGCATCTCCACCCCGGCCGCGGTGCGCCGGGCGATCCCGAGATGCTTGATTCGGTAGCCGAGCTGCTCGGCGTAGCCGACGTCTTCCGGCGTCACCCGGGTGATGCCCTCGGTATATACCCGCTCGAAGTCGAGCGGCATGCCGAACGCGATCGCGGCGAGGATCGTGAGCTTGTGCGCGGCGTCGATCCCCTCGACGTCGAACGTGGGATCCGCCTCCGCGTAGCCGAGCCGCTGCGCCTCGTCGAGGACGTCGGCAAACGCGGCACCGCGTTCGCGCATCTCGGTCAGGATGAAGTTGCTCGTGCCGTTGATGATCCCGGCGAGCCACTCGATCCGGTTCCCGGCGAGCCCTTCGCGCAACGCCTTGATGATCGGGATCCCGCCCGCCACCGCGGCTTCGAACGCCACCATCACCCCGCGCGCATGTGCGGCCTCGAAGATCGCGTTGCCGTGCACCGCGATGAGCGCCTTGTTTGCGGTGACCACATGCTTGCCGCGCTCGATGGCCTCGAGGACGAGCCGGCGAGCGGGGTCGGTACCGCCGATGAGCTCGACGACGACCTCGATGTCCGGGTCCCGGACGATCTCGTCCGGATCGGTCGTCAGAGAGATCCCCTCGGTGGAACAGAAGCGCTCCTTGTCGAGTGACCGCGCCGCCGCCCGCGTGACCACGATGTCACGTCCGGCCCGGCGGGTGATCTCCTTGCCGTTGCGTCTCAGCACGTTGACGGTGCCGCCGCCGACCGTTCCGAGGCCGAGCACTCCGATCCGAACCGGGGTCATCCGCCGGATCTCCGTTTCCCGAGCCATTCGTGACGATCAGGCCTCGGCTCATCGTGGATGCAGGTGCGGATATCGATCATGAAATATCCTTTGTCGTGCAGATCGTAAACACCCGACCGTCTCGACGAATGCGGCAAGGCGTTTTCACGGCGGGGCTGACGGTGTCATTGTCACCTTCCGGATACAGGCTGCGGAAGGTCTCGATGGCGGTGGTATCCAGTCTATCGGTATTGCTACGGCCAAGCTGCCCCGTCCGCCACGACATTCATGATGCTATGCTCGAATATACCCTGCGACCCCGGCGGACCAAGGCATGAGTCAGGCACTCGATATCGCTCGTAACGACATCCTTACATCCGGCGGCCTCTCCGAGAGCGACCTGGAGTCCACCTTGGGCCGGTTGCTCGAGCACTCCATCGACGAGGCGGATCTCTACTTCCAGTCGACACGATTCGAGGCATGGGTGCTCGAAGACGGCATCGTGAAGGAAGGCAGCCACAACATCGAGCAAGGTGTCGGCGTACGGGCGGTGAGCGGAGAGAAGAGCGGGTTCGCGTACTCCGACGAGCTCGCTTTCGAAGCCCTCGCGCATGCGGCATCGGCCGCGCGCAGCATTGCCCGCCAGGGCGGCGATGGCCGAATCCAGGCATGGCGCAGCTCGTCCGCGCCTGCGCTCTACTCCGCCCTCGATCCGATCGAGTCGTTCGACGAACGCGCCCGTATCGCCCTGCTGGAGCGAGCCGATGCGGAAGCCCGGAGAATCGATCCGCACGTGCATCAGGTAATCGTCAGCCTCGCCGGCGAATACAACCGGATCCTTGTCGCATCCAGCGACGGCACCCTTGCCGGTGACATCCGCCCGCTGGTGAGGATGAATGTGAGCGTCATCGTCGAACGTGACGGGCGGCGCGAGCAGGCATCGGCCGGCGGGGGCGGACGTTATGACTACCACTACTTCACCGATGAGGATCGCGCGTGCGCCTATGCACGTGAGGCGGTGCGCCAAGCGCTCGTCAATCTCGAAGCGGAGTCCGCGCCGGCCGGCACCATGACCGTGGTGCTCGGACCGGGCTGGCCCGGGGTGCTGCTGCACGAAGCCATCGGGCACGGACTCGAAGGCGACTTCAACCGCAAGGGCAGCTCGGTGTTCGCCGGCCGTATCGGCGAACGGGTCGCGAGCGAGCAGTGCACCGTGGTCGACGACGGGACCCTGGAGCGGCGCCGCGGATCGCTCACCATCGACGACGAAGGCACTCCGACCCAGTGTACGACCCTCATTGAGGACGGCATTCTGAAGGGATATATGCAGGACAAGCTGAACGCTCGCCTCACCGGGACGGCTTCGACCGGCAACGGACGGCGCGAGTCGTACGCTCATCTCCCGATGCCCCGCATGACCAACACCTACATGCTTCCCGGCCGATACGAGCACGACGAGATCATCGCGTCGGTGGACAAGGGACTCTACGCGGTGAACTTCGGCGGCGGGCAGGTCGACATCACTTCCGGGAAGTTCGTCTTCTCCGCGAGCGAGGCTTACCTCATCGAGGGCGGCAAGATCACGCGACCGGTGAAGGGCGCAACCCTCATCGGCAACGGGCCCGACGTTCTCACCCGCGTGAGCATGGTCGGCAACAACCTGGAGCTCGACTGGGGGGTCGGCGTGTGCGGGAAGGACGGTCAGAGCGTCCCGGTGGGAGTCGGGCAGCCGACGCTTCGCGTAGACGGGTTAACGGTGGGTGGAACGAACGTCGGGGGATAACGGGACACTGGCGATAGCCTCGGATTGAAGTGGCCGCCAGCCCCCGCTCGATATCATCGTGGCGGACCTCACCGCTTGGCCGGCTGGAGCGGCCGGCGGCCTGTGGGGACCGGCCAGGGCCATCTCGTCTTGATGAACCCGCTATCCGATCATCCGCCGGCTTCCGGTGCTGCCTCCATCATCGTAGCGAGAGCCACAGCATGACCGCGTGGTCCGAGGACTCGTTGCCGGCGGAGTTGGGGTTGACCCGCTTTGGTGGACCCTTCGAGGATGCAAGACTCTCCATACAGCCGCGGACTCCAAATAACTCGCTGATTTGAAAATATGAAATGGAACTGATTTCGTTCTGCGCCGATGCCTTCAACTCCACCAGTAATCAAAGCGAAAGCGGATTGTTTCTAACTCATGCGTAGCTCTGCGCAGGGCATCGCAGATTCCGGCCGCTGGTCGGTTGCACGCAAGTGTCCGCTACAATCGGTCTTCGGACAGGCGATGTCCGCGCCGGAGCGAACATCGTCGATACCTCACTCCGGGACGGTGTCGCAGGTCATGTCTGGTGTGACGTGGGCGTTCGGCGACCCAGAGTACAGTGGCGCCGGCGTCTCGCTCGTCTGGCACACGCAAGCTGTAACGATCACGCCATGAATCTGAGCGGCCGGTTCCTCGTTTCCCGGATGAAGCCGACTTCACGTGCATCGAATTCGATTCAGAACGGGCGCGCCGACGGCCGGTGAGGACAACACTCCGCTTCCAGCCTGCGAGGCCATCTTTCCTGCCCAAGGATGGCGAGCAATCTGCCTTACGGCGCGCAGGCTCAGAGATAGCAGTACACACGCGCCGCACGACGCCGTCTCTCCACAGGAACACCGGGTGACCACTCGTCATACCGAAGCGGACGCGCGAATTGCCATCGACGATCGGCTGCGGCAGGCGGGCTGGGACCCGCTCGACAAATCGATGGTCGGCACTGAGATCCGGGCAACGGATTCTGCGTCGACCGGCTCGGTCGTCGATCGTTCCCGCGCACGTCCGTTCGAGACCCATGCGCCCGTGTACAACCTGGAGGCCGCCGCCGGTGCCTTCGGACCCGACCGGATGGTGGGTACGGCCGGCGACGAGATCGGGTGGGCGCCGGTGTCCGAATCCGTTCGTCTCACGCGCGATCATTTCGTTGCGCGCGTCAGCGGACGATCGATGGAGCCCACCATCCCCGACGGGTCCCATTGCCTGTTCCGATCCGACCGCGGCGGTAGCCGCCAGGGCAAACTCGTGCTCGTGTGGCAGCGCGGCATCGCCGACCCCGCGCTCGGGGGCGAGTTCTCGGTCAAGAAATACGAGAGCACAAAGGGCACCTCCGCGGACGGCGACTGGAGTCATCGCGAGATCCGGCTCAAGCCGCTGAATCCCGATCCCTCGTTTCGCGATCTTGTCTTCACGCCTGATGCCGAAGGCAATCTGCACGT
>JAKZYK010000093.1:0-16707 GCA_047514485.1 Gammaproteobacteria bacterium | reverse complement strand
ACCGGAGTCCGGGTTTGGAAAGGGGATGCCGAGCAGCTCGCGCTCGGACTCGACCAGGATCTGTACGTGACGGTGCCGCGCGGCCGATACGCCGAGATCGATGCGAAGATGGAGATCGCCGCGAGACTTATGGCCCCGGTGCGTGCGGGCGAGCAGCACGGCGTTCTGCGTCTCGCTCTCGGGGAAGAGCTGACGGTCGAGCGGCCTCTGGTCGCGCTCGACGATGTCGCGGAAGGCAATTTGTGGCAGAAGGTTCGCGACCATGTCCGACTGATGCTCGAGTAGTCCAAGCTGTCGCGCCGGTCACGCGGATGGTGTGTCCTCCGGCATGGATTGCGTGCGGTGAAGCTGACGGAGGCGTCGTGCTCGTCGTATGGTGCCGCTGGCCGTGAACATCGGAGAATCGCCATACCCCGCGCCGGTGGTGCCGTATTCGCGGCCGTTTCTGATCCGCCGGCTCGGATGCACGTCGTATCACGAGGTGGTGCAGTCGATGCGATTGCGTACGGACGCGAGAGGTGCCGATTCTCCCGACGAGCTCTGGTTGCTCGAGCATCCCCCGATCTTTACCCTCGGACAGGCTGGGCGACGTGGCCACGTGCGCGATCCCGGAGCAATACCGGTGGTGCGTTCCGATCGAGGAGGGCAGGTGACCTATCATGGGCCAGGACAGCTTGTCGCGTATCTGCTCTTTGATTTGCGCCGGGCGAAAGTCGGGGTACGCCGGATCGTCGATACGCTCGAGCAGGCGGTGATCGATATGCTCACCGGCGTCTCGTTCGAGGCAGCCAGACTCGACGGTGCGCCGGGCGTCTACGTGGAGGGCCGCAAGATCGCATCGGTGGGGCTTCGCGTGCGCGCCGGATGCACATTTCACGGGATCTCGATCAACGTCGACCTCGATCTTGCACCGTTCGCCCGGATCGACCCCTGCGGGTTCGCGGGCCTCCCGGTGACCCGACTCGCCGACCTCGCAGTTCGGTGGAGCGTGGAGGAGACGGGCCGGCGATTCGCCACATCGCTCAGCCGGGTGCTCGCTTGCGAGCTCGAGTGGGAAGAACCGCGGGTCCGCACCGCGTGAAGCGGTGAGAGTTGCGAGCTGGCGCTGCATACCATGTCTCTCGGATCCCTCATGGTCGGCATCGCGGGCATTGAGCTTGATCAGGTCGAGAGAGAAGTGTTACGCCACCCTTGTGTCGGTGGCGTCATTCTGTTTTCGCGCAACTATCGGTGCCGCGAGCAGTTGCGAGCCCTGTGCGATGCCATTCACGATCTGAGACAGCCGCCGCTACTCATCGCGGTGGATCACGAGGGCGGGCGGGTGCAACGCTTTCGGGACGGTTTCAGTACGCTTCCTGCGGCGGCGCAATACGGGATGCTCTATGACCGTAATCCGGGGCTCGCGTGCCGTGCCGCCCGCGCCGGAGGATGGGTGATGGCTGCCGATCTGCGCGCGGGCGGCGTCGATTTCAGCTTTGCACCGGTTCTCGATCTGGATCGCGGCGCCAGCGCGGTGATCGGCGACCGCGCGTTCCATCACGACCCTGACGCGGTGACCACGCTTGCCCGCGCGTTTCTCGCGGGAATGCGAGACGCGGGAGTCGGTGGAGTCGGAAAACACTTCCCCGGACACGGGAGTGTCGCCGCTGATTCACACCGCACACTTCCGGTCGATCACCGCTCGTACGAGGACCTCCGGCTTGCCGACCTCGTTCCTTTCGAGCGGCTCGTCGCCTCGGATCTGGCGGGCGTTATGTCCGCGCACGTCGTGTTCGAATGCCTGGATACCCGCCCTGCGGGTTTCTCTCGGCGCTGGATCAGGGATGTCCTTCGCGGTGAACTCGGGTTTCAGGGAATCGTGTTCAGTGACGATCTCGACATGGCCGCTGCCGCGGCAGGCGGAGATCACGTCGAGCGAGCGCGAGCGGCCCTCGACGCTGGCTGCGATATGGTGCTGGTGTGCAACGACTGGCCGGCCGCGGTCGCGGTGGTGGACGGGTTGCAGACCGGTCCGGACCCGGTGCGGATCGCGCGAATGGCGAGGATGCACGGCCGCCGCATGACATCGTTCGAGCAGCTTGCCTCCGACGCGGCCTATCGGAGCGCGGTCGCCGAGATCGCGAAGCTGGTCCGGAGGCCGGAACTCGGGCTCGGCGACGACCATCTCGCGTGACCATCGGAGCCCAATCTTGTCGGGTAGCTCAGATTATGCAGCAGAGAAGATCGAAATCGACGTCTTCGTCGGTCTGGCTCGGTCGCGACGTGCTGCCGCCGGGACGGAGAAATCGTATCGCGAAACGCTGCTTCCCCGCACTGATCTCAGGGTAAACGACGAGCTCCCGGGACAGAGCGACCCGGATCATCTGGCACGGCGTCGACGAGCCGAGGTTGCGCTGAAAAAAACCGGCACTCCCGACTTCGCGGGTGGGGGCGGCGCTCTCGCGCACGATCCGGAGACACAGCCCGATCGATGTCTCGAATACGGCGAATGCAGAAATCCACTCACGCAGGTCGCGAAGCCGCCGGCTGCTGGGCTGCTCCAGCCAGTAGTGGAACGCAGGGAGGTCGAAATCACAGGTGCCGGCCGGAATACTGCTGCGCTGGCGCACCGAGTTCAGCAGCTCGTTGTAGCGCAGCTCGTGCCCCGGGGCGGTTTCGCACTCATGCAACGCCTGCAGCATGGACTGAATCTCCTCCCGTACCTCTTGCAGTCGCTCCTGAGCGACGTTCGGGTTCCGGCTGAGCGCATACAGGGTCGCCGAGTGACGTTCGAGCTCCTTGATGGCTTCCTTCTTGAGATCTGCGCGGCTCAGCACCGCCATCACGTCGATGATGACTTCAAAGGTCAAGCGGCTCGCCCAGGGCGACTCTTGCCCGAGCAGGTACCGAGCGCGGTTAAAGAGAAATTCGAAGCGGAGGAACGTGCGGATCCGCTCGCTCAGCGGTTGCTCGTAGACGATGGGCCCGCGATCGGAATCCTGCATCATGAGTTCTCGGTCGGGCCAGTTCGCACCCGGCCGTTGCACGATTCTTTCACTGAATTCCGCGCATCCGCAAGCGCCCGGTATTCTCGGTGCACCGCGTCGACGCGCTCGCGCAACGTCGCGAGATCCGTGGCGTTCTCGATCACCGCGTCCGCGACCCCAAGTCGATCCGCACGGGTCGCCTGACTGTCGAGCATCGCGGCAATCGTTTCCGGGGGGCTGCCGTCGCGGGCCGCTGCGCGCGCCTCCTGAAGCGCGCGCGGTGCGTCCACGACGATGACCCGATCCATCTCGCGCGCCTGGTTCGTCTCCACGAGCAGGGGGATCACGAACAGGACGTAGGGTGCATCGGAAGACACAGCGAAAGCCCGCATCGCGTCGCGTACCCTCGGATGCAGAATCGATTCGAGCTTTTTGCGATCCCGGTCGTTGCCGAAGATGCGCTCGCGCATTCTCGCGCGATCGATGCGCCCTTGCTCGTCAAGAACCCCGGCTCCGAACGCTTCTACGATCTCCGCCAGGGCGGGCGTACCAGGCTCGACAAGCTGCCGGGTGACGACGTCGGCGTCGATCACCGGTACGCCGATCTCCTCGAACTGCCGCGCAACCGAGCTCTTGCCGGAGGCAAGCCCGCCGGTGAGTGCGACGATCATGGTGTGGTCCCGCGTCATGTCGCGCCAGCTACGTATCCGAGCCAAGTCGTGGCGAGGGTATCACCGCAGTAGAGCACGAGCAGACCCGCGGCGGCGAGATACGGACCGAATGGCAGCGGCGTGTCGCGGGACGCCCGCCCGCATGCGACGAGGGTGATGCCGACGATTGCGCCGGCCAGCGATGCGACCAGCACGACGGCCGGGAGGGCCGGCCACCCGAGCCATGCACCGAGCACCGCGAGCAGCTTGAAGTCGCCGTATCCCATCCCCTCCCGGCCGGTCAGGAGTTTGAACCCATGGTAGACCGTCCAGAGCGTGAGATAGCCGGCCATTGCTCCGATGACGCAATCGCGCAGCGGCGCGAAGGTGTCGAGCAGATTGAATGTGAGGCCCAGCCATAGCAGCGGCAGGGTGATCGAATCGGGCAGCAGCCGGGTCTCGATGTCGATGGCGCTTGCCGCGAGTAGTCCCCACCCGAGCAGGCTCGCGCCGGCTGCCTCGGCCCCGGGGCCGAATTGTATCGCTGCCATTCCCGCGACGAGTGCGCCGCAGATCTCGACGATCGGATAACGCTTCGGAATCCGCCACCCGCATGCGGAGCATCGTCCGCGGAGCATGACGTAGCTTACGACAGGAATGTTTTCGAGCACGGAGATTCGGTGTCCACACGCCGGACAAGCCGAGGGCGGCCTTACGAGATCGAAGCGTTCAGCTCGGCCGGAGGGAGCCTCCCCGAAAGTCTCACGACACTCCGCGTGCCAAGCCGCCTCCATCATGCGCGGGAGTCGGGAGACGACGACGTTGATGAAGCTCCCGGCCGTGAGGCCGAGCAGGAACATCGCGACGACGAACACCTCGGGGTTCGTCATCGGATCGATGGCTCAGGCGGCTCGAGTGTGCCGGGCCGTGAACTCGATTGCTCCGGCGGCGACATCCACTCTCACGGTATCGCCGGGGGAGAATTCGCCGGCGAGCACCGCGTGTGCAAGCGGGTTCTCGATGCGCTGCTGGATAGCCCGTTTCAGCGGACGCGCTCCGTAGGCGGGATCGAATCCGGCGTCGCCGAGCAACTGCATCGCGGCATCCGACACGTCGAGGGCGAGGTGCTGGTCGGCGAGGCGTGTGGCGAGTGCGTTGACCTGAATCCGCGTGATCGCGTGGATCTGATCGGCATCGAGAGCATGGAACACCACGATCTCGTCGATTCGATTGACGAACTCCGGACGGAAATGTTCGGCCACGCTTGCCATGATCGCGCGTCTGATCTCGTCCCAGGCGTTGTTCTGCGCAAGCTCTTGAACCACCTCAGAGCCGAGGTTCGACGTCATCACCACGACGCAGTTTCGAAAGTCCACGGTGCGCCCGTGCCCGTCCGTCAGCCGGCCGTCCTCAAGCACCTGCAGAAGCACGTTGAAGACATCGGAATGCGCCTTTTCGATTTCGTCGAGCAGCACTACCGAGTAGGGGCGGCGCCGGATTGCCTCGGTCAGGTACCCACCTTCTTCGAATCCGACGTATCCGGGCGGCGCGCCAATGAGACGCGCCACCGAGTGCCTCTCCATGAATTCGGACATGTCGAGCCGGACCATTGCGTCCTCGGTGTCGAACAGGAACTCTGCGAGTGCCCGGGTGAGCTCGGTCTTGCCGACCCCGGTCGGGCCGAGAAACAGGAACGAGCCGTTGGGGCGGCGCGGGTCGGAGAGCCCCGCGCGCGAACGCCGGATCGCGTTGGCGACGGCGCCGACCGCTTCGTCCTGACCGACCACTCTCGTATGCAGCGCCTCCTCCATGCGCAGCAGCTTGTCTCGTTCGCCTTCGAGCATCCTGGTCACCGGAATCCCCGTCCACGTCGACACGATGCCGGCGATCTCCTCCTCGGTCACGGAGTGACGGAGGAGTCGCATTTCCCGGGTCCCGGTGCGGCCCGCGTGCTCAATCTGCTTCTCGAGCTCGGGGATTCGTCCATACTGGAGCTCAGCCATACGCGTGAGATCGCCGCCGCGCTGCGCCGTGTCGAGCTCCATCCGCGCGCGTTCCAGTGCTTCCTTGACATGCTGGACACCCTGTACCTCGGCCTTCTCCGCCTTCCAGATCTCCTCGAGATCGGAGAGCTCCCGCTCGGCCGTGGCGATCTCGGATTCGAGTCTGGCAAGCCGCTCGCGAGACGCGTCGTCGCTCTCCTTGCCCAGGGCTTCGCGTTCGATCTTGAGCTGGATCAGCCGCCGTTCGAGCCGATCCATGGACTCGGGTTTGGAGTCGATCTCCATCCGGATCCGGCTCGCGGCCTCGTCCACGAGGTCGATTGCCTTGTCCGGAAGCTGCCGGTCGGAGATGTAGCGGTGGGACAAAGTCGAGGCGGCGACGATTGCGGGATCGGTGATGTCCACCCCATGGTGAACCTCGTAGCGCTCCTTCAATCCGCGCAGGATCGCAATCGTGTCGTCGACAGTAGGCTCATCGACGAGGACTTTCTGGAACCGCCGTTCGAGCGCCGCGTCCTTCTCGACGTACCGCCGGTACTCGTCGAGGGTGGTCGCGCCGACGCAGTGCAGCTCGCCCCGCGCAAGAGCGGGCTTGAGCATGTTTCCGGCATCCATCGCGCCTTCGGCCTTTCCGGCGCCGACGACGGTGTGGATTTCGTCGATGAACAGGATGATCTGGCCTTGCTGCTTTGCCAGGTCGTTGAGCACGGACTTCATCCGTTCCTCGAACTCGCCCCGGAACTTCGCCCCGGCGATCAGCGAGCCCATGTCGAGGGCCAGGAGGCGTTTGCCTTTCAGGCCCTCAGGAACTTCGGCGTTGACGATTCGCTGCGCCAGCCCTTCGACGATTGCCGTCTTGCCGACCCCGGGCTCGCCGATCAGCACCGGGTTATTCTTGGTCCGCCGCTGCAATACCTGGATGGTCCGGCGGATCTCGTCATCACGTCCGATCACTGGGTCGAGCTTGCCCTGCTCGGCACACTCGGTGAGATCGATGGTGAATTTTTCGAGCGACCGGCGATGCTCTTCCGCATCCGGATCGGTCACGGATTCGCCGCCTCGGATCGCGTCGATCGCGTCCGCGATCGATACTTTCGACGCGCCATTGCGCTCCAGGAGATCGGCAATGCGCCCGCCCGCTTCGAAGCAGGCGAGCACGAACAGCTCGCTCGATATGAACTGATCCTTTCGGTTCTGTGCGAGCTTGTCGCAGAGATTGAGATGACGCCCGAGCTCGCTCGATACCTGCACGTCGCCGGCCACGCCGGCGACCCGCGGCAGCGAGTCGAGCACGATGCCGAGTTGCGAGCGTAGCGCGTTCACGTTCACCCCTGCCTGAGCGAGGAGGTGACGCACTGTGGCGCCTTGCTGGTCGAGCAGCGCCGCCATCACGTGCGCCGGCTCCATGAACTGATGGTCGTGACCGATCGCGAGGCTCTGGGCGTCCGATAGCGCCATCTGGAACTTGGTCGTGAGCTTGTCCATTCTCATCGCGAGCTTCCTTTACTGGAATTCTGCCGGCGAGCTATCAAGTGCCGCGGCTATCAGGACCGAGGTCATCGGTATCGGATAGATGCGGTCATGAGAGCCCGAATCAAGCAAGGCGCGTGGAGCCACGTAGCTCCGCGGCGTCGTGCGGACTACGGCTGGAATCGTGAATCCAGGCCAGGGTCGCGAATCTTCCCGTGGCTCCGTCGCGGCGATGCGAGAAGAACCGGCTCTTGTCCCGATAGGTACAGAAACCGCCGCCGTAGATACGCTCGACCCCCAGCGACTCGAGCTGGCGCGTCGCGATTGCATACAAATCCGCGAGCCATCGACCCATTCCCGACGGAGAAGGGACGAACGCTAGCTGCGCGCCTGGAGCGGCAGCGAGACACGCCTCGCGAACCTCCGGACCGACCTCGTACGACTCGGGACCGATCGCGGGGCCGAGCCACGCCAGCAGCTCGCGGCCTGGGCGCTCCATCAAGGCGATGCAGCTCGCGATCACTCCGCTTGCGAGTCCGCGCCACCCGGCGTGCGCGATGCCGACCCGGGTTCCGGTCGTATCGCAGAGCACTATCGGGAGACAGTCCGCGGTCAACACCGCGCACGGCGGCGAGCCAGCGTCTCCGACGCTGGCGTCAGCCCGCGGCGTGCAGTCGTAACGCGCCGCGCGGACGACATGCGAGCCGTGCATCTGGTCGAGCCAGCATGGTTGGTGCTCGATCCCGAGGGCCGACAGAATCCGGGCCCGGTTACGGGCAACCGTCGCCGGGATGTCACCGGTCCCGATACCGAGATTGAGCGAGGCGTACGAAGCCCGACTCTCTCCGCCCGAGCGCGTCGTGGTGACCGTGCGCACTCCGGGTGGGGCCGGCCAGCTCGGGGTGATCCAACCGGGACGGCCCGCGTTCACCGGGAGCCGGCAGCCGTGGCGCGAAGCGTTTCGATGAGTCCTTGCATGTCGGGCGCGAGCATGCTCTCGATCGTCAGTGTCCGGCCCGAGATCGGATGGCTGAGCGACAGGCGACGGGCATGGAGGGCCTGACGGGTGAACGCCGAGACCGCATCCAGTGCGCCGGTCGCGCGCGCTGGAGAGCGGCGCCTCCCGTACGTCGCATCTCCCACGATCGGATAGCCGACGTGCGCGAGGTGTACGCGGATCTGATGCGTCCTCCCGGTCTCGATCGTGACCTCGAGCCGTGCGTGTCGCGGGTAACGCTCGACGACTCGATAGTGCGTGACCGCGTGCTTGCCGTGTGGCCCTACCGCCATGCGAGTGCGGCGCGCGCGGTCCCGCCCGATCGCCGCCTCCACCGTTGCGCGGAGAGGCGGCGAGCCGGTGACGACGGCTTCGTAGATTCTCTCCACCTCGCGCGCCTTGATCTGGGCGACGAGGCGTGTGTGCGCGTGAAGCGATCGTGCAATGAGCATGAGCCCCGAAGTATTCTTGTCCAGTCGATGGACGAGGCCGGCGCGCGGGATGGACCTCAGCCCCGGATCATATGCGAGCAGTCGATTGAGCAAAGTCCCCTCGCGATTGCCCGCACCGGGGTGGACCACGAGTCCCGCGGGTTTTTCGAGCACCAGGAGGTCCGGGTCGTCGTAGAGGACGGCAAGTGGTCCCGGCTGTGCGGCTGATTGATCATCAGTCTCGACAGCGCAGAGGATACTGATCCGCTCTCCGCCGGAGACCCGATCCTTGACCCGAACTGCCGCGCCGTCGAGGGTTGCGGCGCCAGCGCGGATCCATCCCTGAATTCGAGCCCGGGAGTGCTGCGGAAAGATCTTCGCGAGCGCCTGGTCGGCTCGCAGCCCGGACAGCATGGCGGGTACGATCCCGTCGAGCTGCATCGACTTCGTCACCGTTCGACACGCGAGGCCGCGTCGGGGGGATAGTGTCTCAGCTTGACATCCGTAACCGATTTGGGAGGAGGGTCCCTACGGGCAGGCCGCGCTGGCGAAGCGCAATCCGACTCAGGACCGCGGCGCGACGTCGGGTTACGCTGCTGGCGGACCCGACCTGCAGGGAGACATTGGAAGCGAGACTCCACCGTCGGGGGGTTCCGTCGCACTAGTCGCACGGATGCGGGAAAATGAATGGACACACAGCCGCCCGCAACCTCCGCCGCGTCGGGATTCGGGCTCGATATCCTGCTAATCTTCGAATATGACACGGATCATGCGCTTCATCGTCCTCGCACTCGTGGCCGCCACGTTGGCGGGATGTTCCACATGGGGCCAGGAACAGGACCCGACCCGGGACTGGTCGGCGCGGCGTCTCTACGACACCGCGAAGAGCCACCTCGACCGTGGAGACTACGAGAAGGCGATAGAGTACTACGAGAAGCTGGAGGTCAGATATCCGTTCGGTCCGCTTGCGATGCAGGCTCAACTCGATGTCGTCTACGCGTATTACAAATTCGATGAGCCGGCTTCGGCGATCGCCGCAGCGGACCGGTTCATCAAGCTCCATCCACGTCATCCGGCCGTCGATTACGCCTACTACCTGAAAAGCCTCGTCCGTTTCGTCGAAGGAAACTCCATTCTGGACCGGTTCATCTCCAAGGACATGTCGGAGCATGACTCGAGCGCCGCGCTGCTGTCGTTCCGCGCATCCGAAGAGCTGGTTCAGCGATTTCCCGAGAGCC
Source organism: Gammaproteobacteria bacterium (assembly GCA_047514485.1). GTDB lineage: Bacteria > Pseudomonadota > Gammaproteobacteria > HK1 > HK1 > HK1. The sequence goes on along the minus strand of JAKZYK010000093.1, from coordinate 6,952 downwards.
GCTACGCGGAAGATTCCCGGCAGCGGATGCTCTATCTGAAGAACATCCTGGCCATGCATGAAATCCACGTAGCGCGTTACTACATGAAGCGGGGGGCCTGGCTCGCGGCGGCGAATCGCGCCCGCTACGTGGTCGAGAACTATCAGAGGACTCCGGCGGTCTCCGACGCGCTCGCGGTCATGACGATGGCGTACGGGCAGATGGGACTAGACGATCTCGCCGCCGATGCGGCCCGCGTATTGAGACTGAACTATCCGAATCATGCCGGGACCGGCGATCCGGGGTCGTCCCCCGCTCGCTGATAACGGCCCACCGACCGACGAATCGATCTTCGTGCTCGTTGCGCCGGGCGGCGCGGCGGACCTGCAATTCAGATCGCGTCTTCGTCCTCCTCCCCGGTACGGATTCGGATGACCCTCTCCACCGGCGCGACGAAGATCTTGCCATCACCGATCCTTCCGGTGCGGGTGGCGCCCGTGATCGCCTCGATGCACCGCTCGCAATCGGCATCCGCTACGACGACTTCGATCTTGACCTTCGGCAGGAAGTCGACGACGTATTCGGCGCCGCGGTAGAGCTCGGTGTGCCCCTTCTGCCGCCCGAATCCCTTTCCCTCCGTGACGGTCATCCCGGTGATCCCGATCTCGGACAACGCCTCCCGCACGTCATCGACCTTGAACGGCTTGATGATGGCTTCGATCTTCCGCATCGGTCGTCCGATTCTCCGTCATCCACCGACCAGAGCATGAATCGCAGCGCCGATCTCCGCCGCGGAGCGCACCGTCCGTGCGCCGGCCGCGTCGAGCGCCTCGTACTTCGCCTCCGCGGTGCCCTTGCCGCCTGAGATGATCGCGCCGGCGTGGCCCATGCGCCGGCCGGGAGGGGCGGTGACCCCGGCGATGTAGGCGACGACGGGCTTGGAGACTTCGGCGGCGATGAATTCGGCCGCATCCTCCTCGGCGCTGCCGCCGATCTCGCCCACCATCACTACGCCTCTGCTGTGCGGGTCCGACTCGAACAGGCGCAGGCAGTCGATGAAGCTCATTCCGTGAATCGGATCGCCGCCGATTCCGATGCAGGTGCTCTGTCCGAGCCCGCAGCTCGTCGTCTGGTGCACGGCCTCGTAGGTGAGGGTGCCGGATCGCGACACGATCCCTATACATCCCTTCGAATGGATGTGACCCGGCATGATGCCCATCTTGCATGCCCCGGGCGTGATGATGCCGGGGCAGTTCGGGCCGATCAGCCGGGTGTCGGGATATCTGGCCAACGCCGCTTTCACCTTCAGCATGTCGAGCACGGGGATGCCTTCGGTGATGCATGCGATGACACGCACTCCGGCCGCCGCCGCCTCGAGGATGGCATCTGCCGCGAATGGCGCGGGCACGTAGATCATCGTCGCGTCCGCACTGGTCTCGCGTACCGCGTCCTGCACAGTGTCGAACACCGGACGACCGAGGTGCACCGTTCCGCCTCGCCCGGGGGTGACGCCTCCTACGAGATGCGTCCCGTACTCGATCGCCTGCTCGGAGTGAAACGTCCCCTGCCGGCCGGTGAATCCCTGGCAGATGACGCGAGTGCTCTCGTCGATCAGTATGCTCATGACGTGTCGCGCTCGAATCTGGAAAAGGGTGGAGGGTGATCGTTACTTCGCCGCGGCGACCGCCTTTTCGGCCGCGTCGGCGAGTGATTCGGCTGCGATTACCTCGAGACCGCTCTCTGAGAGGAGCGCTCGACCGCGTTCGCCCTTCGTGCCCTCCAGACGCACGACAACCGGGACGTCGACCCCCGTCTCCCGCACCGCCTTGATGATTCCCTCCGCGATCAGATCGCAGCGGACGATCCCTCCGAAGATGTTGACGAGAATCGCCTTCACGTTGGGATCGCTCGTGATGAGCTTGAACGCCTCGCTGACTTTCTCCGCGTCGGTCCCGCCGCCGACGTCGAGAAAGTTCGCGGGCTCCCCACCGTAGAGCTTGATGATGTCCATCGTTCCCATCGCCAGCCCAGCGCCGTTGACCATGCACGCGATATCGCCATCGAGAGTGATGTAGTTCAGGTCGAACCGTTTCGCCCGTACTTCCTTCTCGTCGTGTTGCGACGGGTCGTCGAGCTCGCGCAGGTCGCGATGTCTGAACAACGCGTTGTCGTCGACGTCGATCTTCGCATCGAGCGCGAGCAGTGTCCCTTCGGCCGTCTTCACGAGCGGATTCAGCTCGAGCAGGCCGAGGTCCTTCTCCACAAAGAGCCGGTACAAGCCGCCGAGGATGGTGCCGAGCTGCTTGCGCTGATCCGCGTTCAACTCGAGCGCGAACCCGATCCGCCGCGCTTGAAACGGCTGCAATCCAGCCGCCGGATTGATGAACTCGGTGACGATCTTCTCGGGCTCGGTCGCCGCTACCTCTTCGATGTCCATGCCGCCCGCTGCCGACGCCATGATCGCAATCTGGCGCCGACCCCGATCGACGAGCATGCTCAGATAGAACTCGCGGTCGATGTCGGATGTCGACTCGATCAGGACCGTGGAGATCGGCTGCCCCTCCGCCGTCGTCTGCTTCGTCACGATCCGGGTTCCGAGCATCGCCTCCGCGAAGGCCGAGACCTCGTCAAGGGAGCCCGCCCGTTTTACTCCACCGGCCTTCCCGCGGCCCCCTGCGTGGACCTGCGCCTTGACCATCCACGCGGCTCCCCCCAGCGCTTCGGCGGACGAACGTGCCTGTGCCCCGCTCGTCGCGGGACGGCCTGGAGGCACCGGGATCCCGTAGCCCGCAAGGAGATTTTTTGCCTGGAATTCGTGGAGGTTCATCGGATAGATTCGAGCTCCCGTGCGACGGTGTTCGGCGCGACTTCGCAAGACTAGCAGCGCTTCGAGGGTGGTTCCATCGCGGCCGCCGGGATTCGGGAGTTCCCGCCACGCCCGAAGTTGTTCGAGAGATCGCCAGGACCGAATGCCTGTGCGGCTGGAATTGACGCGGAATCCATCGTGAAAGGGCCTGCCTTTGCGAAAGCGGGAGGTGTTGGCAGCAATTTCTGGCCGGGGATCGAAGCGCACGAACGGGAACCGCGTTTCGGGCGAGAGTGCCGTAGGGATTTCCTGAACCATGCGCTCGAACCGAACCGGTTTCGGGTTGATAATATTGACAGGCTCCAACGGCACGAATGCCGGCGTTGCACTGGTCTGCTCCGGCCGTGCCCCGCTCCCAGGCGGGCGGCGGCGGGCTCCGCGGGCTGGCCTCGGCCGGGTCCGGCGACATGCAGCCAAAGGAGGAGGATCCATGAACAGGGCGGTTCAGAAGGGCCTCACGATCATCGAGTTGATGATCATCGTGGCCATCATCGGCATCCTCGCGGCGGTGGCGGTTCCTGCGTATCAGGACTACACGGTGAGGGAGAAGATGCGGGAGGCCGTGAACCTCGCGGATCCGGCGCGGACCGCGCTCGGCATCGCGTGCTCGGAAGGGAACCTGTCCGAGATGGATAACGAATCACTCGGCCTTTCACCCGCGAGCGCCTATTCCGGGGACTACACGCGGAGCATCGCCGCGGTGGGGCTAAGCTCGACCGAGGGGGTGGTGACGATTACCCTCAACTCGATCGGTGGGGTGATCGACGACGGCCAGCAGATCGTCTACACCGGCGCCTGCGGCGCCGGCGGCATGAGCTGGATGGTCACCGGAAATGTGTTGCCGAAGTATTTGCCGAAAACCTGAGACGCGCAGCGGGCCGCCGTATTCGGAGTGCAAATGCGCTCAGGAGAGACCTGACGGATCGCCCCGAGTCGAGTCTGGGGGACCGGGGGTGAGTGTCGAGGCGCGTTTTGCCGATCGCCGATGTCGTTACCCGCTCGTCGCTTCGGCCCGCGCCCGCTCCGGTAACGGTGGTCCGATCGTCCTCAGCATCGCGCGGAGCACCTTCGGGTTCGCCGCGGCCACGTCACCGGACCGCATGTAGTCGTGACCGCCGCTCGGCTCGGCCACGATCCCGCCCGCTTCCTGGACGAGCAGCGCGCCGGCCGCGATGTCCCAGGGCGCGAGACCGAGCTCCCAGAAGCCATCGAGGCGCCCCGCCGCGACGTAGGCGAGGTCCAGCGCAGCCGATCCGCTGCGCCTGATTTGCGCCTGCCCCGATATCAACGCCTTCAGGGCCGTAAGATAAGACTCAAGCCGGTCGAGCTCGCGAAACAGGAACCCGCTGCCGAGCAACGCACCCTTCAAGTCGCTCTTCGTCGCCACCCGGAGCCGCCGGTCGTTGACCTGGGCTCCCGAGCCGCGCGAGGCCGTGAACAGCTCTTGCCGCAGAGGATCGAAGACCACCGCGTGCTGGAGCCGGCCCCGATGACGCACCGCGATCGACACCGCGACGTGGGGGAATCCATGCACGAAGTTGGCGGTGCCGTCCAATGGATCGATGATCCACTCGAAGTCGTTGTGCCCGTGCGCACCGCTCTCCTCGGCGAGAAACGCATGGTCGGGATAGCTCCTGCGGATGGTGTCGATGATCCGCCGCTCCGCGACCCTGTCGATGTCGGTGACGAAGTCGTTCGTCGACTTCTCCGAAACGGTGAACGCGTCGAAGCGATCGATGTTGCGTGCGATGACGTTGCCCGCCTGTCTGGCGGCGCGGACTGCGATATTCAATAGCGGGTGGCTGGACACGGTTCGGACTGGCCGGAGGGGTTCGGCATTGTAAGAGCAAGCGCGGGCCGGAACACGCGCTCCAGGTCCGGGATTGTCTTCGAAGGCGTTTGCGGGCGAAATTGTGCCGAACCGCGCGGTCGCGGTCAGACGGGCCACTACTTGTGTCCAATCCCGGCGAGACGGTGAACGGAAAGCCTCTGCACCGTGTGCGCATCGTGCTGGTCGAGCCGACCCATCCGGGGAACATCGGGGCAGCGGCCCGCGCGATGAAGGCGATGGGGCTCGATCGGCTCTGTCTCGTGGCGCCGGGACGGTTTCCCAGCGCGGAGGCTACCGCCCGGGCGGCGGGAGCCGACGACGTCCTGCATGAGGCGCGGGTCGTCGAATCCGTGGACGATGCGCTCGCCGATTGCGGGCTGGTGCTCGGCACCACGGCGCGGCTCCGGCGGATCGAGTGGCCGGTGATCGACGCGCGCGAGGGCGCGCGCCGCGCCGTTGCACAGTCCGCGCACACCCCGGTCGCGGTGGTATTCGGCCGGGAGAGCGCCGGACTCACCAACGCCGAGATCGATCGGTGTCACGCGCTGATCCGGATCCCCGTCTCAGCGCATTTCAGCTCCCTCAACGTCGCTGCCGCGGTGCAGATCGTGGCCTACGAGATGCGGATCGCGGCCCATGGCAGGGACGTCCTCGCGGCTGCGCCGCAAGCACGGGCCGCGACCGCGGAGGAACTCGAAGGGTTCTACCGGCATCTCGAAACAGCACTTGTCGAGATCGGCTATCTCGACCCCGCTGCACCGAAGCTGCTGATGCGCCGGCTGCGCCGGCTGTTCAGCCGATCCGAGCCGGATCGGGCGGAGATCAACATCCTGCGCGGGATCCTCACCGCCGCCACCCGCCCTTCGGCGGGTGTATCGAGGGGGCCGGCGGCGTCCGCCCCGGGTCGCCCCCGGTCGAGTGAGGAAGTGTCCGGCGACACCTCGGAGTGAGACAGGGCGCCGACCGGGCGGCGCTACCCTGCGGCCGCGAGGAAGACGGCCAACGACGTCTCGGGGTGGGACAGGCGTCGACCGGGCGGCGCTACGCTTCCGCTGTGAGGAAAGCGGCCAACGACGCCTCGGGGTGAGACAGGGCGGGCACGCCGTCGAGGAGGACGCGGTCGCCGTCCACCTTGATGCGCCGTTGTGCGAACCAGAGGAGGGTGCGCGGCAGGATGACGTGCTCGCGCTCCAGCACCCTTGCCGCGAGGGTGTCGGGGTCGTCCTGCGCGAGCACCGGGACCCGGGCCTGGGCGATGATCGGGCCGCCGTCGAGCTCTCCGGTCACGAAGTGAACCGTCGCTCCGTGGACTTCGGCGCCGGCCGCGATCGCCCGCGTATGGGTGTCCAGCCCGGGGAGCTCGGGCAGCAGGGAAGGGTGGATGTTGATGAGCCGGCCCGCGTACCGGCGCACGAATCCGGGGGTGAGGATGCGCATGAAGCCGGCGAGCACCACGAGCTCCGGGTCGAACGGATCGATCGCATCGGCGAGCGCGGCGTCGAACCGCTCGCGGGCGGAGAAGTCGCGATGATGCACGATCGCCACTTCGTACCCCGCCTCCCGCGCCCGTTCGATACCGGGCGCACCCGGCTCGTTGCAGATGACGGCCCGGAGATCGACGGGCAGCGCGCCGCCGGCGATGGCGTCGATGATCGCCTGGAGGTTCGTGCCGCGGCCCGAGATCAGCACGACGATCGGCAGCCGCGAGGTCACTCGATCACCACCTCCGGCGCACCCTCGCCCTCGTCGATCCGGCCGGCCACCCAAGCGTGCTCGCCGTTCGCTTCGAGGGTGTCGACGAGGGCGCCGGCCATGTCGCGCGCGGCCACCAGGAGCATCCCCGCGCCGCAGTTGAAGGTGCGCCACATCTCATCCTCGGCGATGCCGCCGGTGTCCCGGATCCACTCGAAGACCGCGGGCCGGCGCCAGCTCGATGCGTCGATCACCGCGCGCGTTCCCTGCGGCAGGACCCGCGGCAGGTTCTCCACGATGCCGCCGCCGGTGACGTGCGCGATTGCGTGCACGTCACCGTCACGGGTGAGCGGAAGGACGCTCGCCGCGTAGATCCGGGTCGGGGCGAGGAGGGCGTCGCCGAGGCGCACCCCGCCGACGGTCCGGTCGAGATCTTCACCGCTTGCATCGAGGATTCTGCGGATCAGGGAGTAGCCGTTCGAGTGAGGGCCGCTCGACGCGATCGCCACGACCCGGTCCCCAGGCGTCACCCGGGCGCCGTCGATGATCGCGCCACGCTCCACGATACCGACGCAGAAACCCGC